>NZ_JAHGVE010000031.1 GCF_018835585.1 Pelorhabdus rhamnosifermentans | reverse complement strand
CATTATCCGAAAGTAGTCAAACCGGACCTGCTTCTCGCCATGACGCAAGAAGCATTAGATAAATACGCCCATGACCTACCGAACGAGGCCATGCTTGTCATTGATACAACCTTCGTCAAAGACATTCCAGAGAAATTTACGAATGTCTATCAGCTGCCCATTACAGAAAAGGCGAAAGAAGTCTTAGGTCGGTCTTTGTTTGCCAATATTATTGCCATTGGCGCCATTGTAGCGCTAACCAAAGCCGTCAGCAAAGAATCGGCCGTGAAGGCCGTACTGGCTCGGGTGCCAAAAGGGACAGAAGTTAAGAATGAACAGGCTTTTGAACTCGGTATGTCACTCGTTAAAGCGTAAAAATTACATGAGCAAGAATTTGTTGCAGGAGAATTCGAAAAAAATTTTCCTGCTTTTCATAATGGAAGTCTCAAATGTAAATTTGCGGAGTTTGGAAAGAATAGCGTCCCCACTATCACAGGGACGTTTTTTCTATTCTAATATCCTGTGCCGACATTGCAATGGGATAAATAATTTGCCAAAAGGTGGCACGGCACCAAGCACACCGTCACTAAATATACTTATAAGTAGAAACTTATTAATAAGGGAGTAGGTTCGTATAGTGGGCGAAAAGTTTCAATCACCTGAATTAAGATCGCAGTGGTTAAAGACGAAAAAAGGGGGCCTATCTATGAAATTTATTGACGTTTACGAAAATGATTATGGCAATGTAATTATTTTACCAATGTATGCAATTCTAAGGGTAGTCTTGGCGGAAAACCCAGCAACGGGATATCGTTGGCAGGTGGAAGATACAAGTAGTAGCTGTCTTGAAATGATTTCAAATGAATTTCTGGCGAAAAATGACCATGCTATTGGGGCTACAGGAATAGTAGTTTTCTACTTTAAACCAGTCAAACTGGGGCGGTGTAAGCTTTACCTTAAGCTCTGGCGCTTGTGGGAGGGAGATAAATCTATTGTTAAGAGGTTTCGAATAGCCGTATCTATAATCAGCGGATGAAATGTTGAAAAGATGGTGAGTAGCCAATAATCATAAAAACTCCGTAGAATAAAAGCAGAGCAACACAATTATGGTTTATAAAGTGTTTCCGTATTTCGGCGGAATTTTTTTATTAAATCAATCATAATCTCCCATCCTTTTCTTTATTATTAGGAAAAGGATTTTTTTTCAGTAGGAGGCTGGAGAGAGCTAAAAGGATTAAATTATTTACTAATAATTTATCAAAAAGGCCACATGGCCTTTTTAGTGGTAGCAGAAATCAGTAGAATAAGTATTACAATGAATATTCAGATAAGTTAAAATTTTATTATTAAAAAGTACATTTATGGAGAGAAGGAATTATCTATGAGTACACATCTTGCTGCCGAACAAGGCGAAATTTCTGAGCGTATTTTATTGCGGCGAAGCCGCAACTGCTGAGGAAAGACAGACATCGTTCAACGATATGATTGAAATCGCATTGGAAACGGCTATTCAGAACGATGATATATAACAATGAAAGATAATTAAATTATAAGGCGTAGAGAGGCTGGTACATCATGTATCTGCTCATTAATATTTTCGGAGTTTTAGTTTTTCTTGGTATCGCATTTTTGTTTTCGAAGAAGAAAAAGGAGATCAATTGGCGCTCAGTAGGGACGTTGATTGTTATCAATTTTGTCCTGGCTTGGTTTCTTACGCAGTTTCCAATCGGCAGGGAAATTGTGCAGGCAGCGGCGAGTGGCTTTACATGGCTCGCCGATGTAGCTTATATCGGTATAGCGTTTGCTCTGCCTAGCTGGGTGCATGTGCAAAATATGGACTTCGTAACTTCAGCTTTGCTTCCGATTCTGCTCGTTGTGCCAATGTTTGATATTCTTACATATATTGGCGTTTTACCATGGATTATCAAATGGATTGGCAGGGGACTGTCGTTTGTCAGCGGACAGCCGAAATTTGAATCCTTTTTTGCTGTGGAAATGATGTTTCTTGGCAATACGGAAGCGTTGGCAGTTTCGAGCCTGCAGCTCAGCCGGATGCGTGTTGAACGTGACCTGACGCTGGCGATGATGTCAATGAGCTGCATTACGGCGTCAATTGTTGGTGCCTATACGAAAATGATGCCGGGCGAATATATTCTCACAGCAATTCCGCTCAATATCATCAATGCTTTTATCGTCACGAATATCCTCAATCCGGTCAAGGTTGTGCCTGAAGAAGATACGATTGCCAAAATCGGTGCAAGTGCAGATAATGTTCGCAGGGAAAGAGAACCATTTTTCTCTTTCCTCGGCAATTCCATCCTTGGAGCGGGCAAGCTTATATTGATTATCGCGGCCAATGTCATTGCATTTGTAGCCCTTGCTGCACTTATTGATAAAATTCTCATGCTCGTCGATCCGTGGCTTACCCTTAGCCATATTTTAGGTGTCATCATGTTTCCGTTTGCTTGGCTCATGGGTCTGCCGATGACGGAAGCCTTTCAGTTTGCCCAGTATATGGGAACTAAGCTTGTCATGAATGAATTTGTCGTAATGATCGGGGTCGGTCCGATCATGGATACCTTCAGTCCTCATTTTCAGGCAATTCTTACGGTGTTTGTCACTTCATTTGCAAATTTTTCGACCCTTGGTATGATCATTGGTGCTTTCAAGGGTCTTGTAAGTGATGAGAAAAATGAAACCGTTGCCAAAAATGTTGGTTATCTGTTGCTCTCAGGCGTTTTGGTATCGTTTCTCTCGGCAGGCATTGTCGGCTTGTTTGTCTGGTAATACATGGATTCTCTAACTAAAAAAAGTAAGATGGCGGGTCTTTCGATCGCTAGGATTTGTAAAGCAGTCTGAGAGGTTATAATTTTAGAAACGAAAATCTATAGCACGGTGTTTTTTTTATTTAAGCTGTAGATGTTTATAGTCCATCGGGGTGCAGCCTTTTATTTTTTTAAAGGCGCGATTAAAGGTGGCAAGACTGTTAAAACCTGTGGCTTGTGCTGTATCAAGGATGGAAATATTGTGTGTAGTCAACAATTTTTCGGCTCTTTTTATGCGACGCTCATTTAAGTATTGGGGAAGGTTTTTTCCCGTCATTTCTTTAAAAATCCGTGAAAAGTAGTATTGGCTAAATCCGGCTGCAGCCGATACATCTTTGAGTGAAATATCATTTTGATAGTGATCTTCAATATATTGAAAAGCACTGGTTAATTTTTGGCTGGAATATAGTTTCTTAGTTTGGTTTTGAGCGGAGGCAGCAGCGGCCTTATCTATTAGGTTGCGGGATAAGAGCACTAAGATATCAAATATTCTGGCATTTAATGCTAAGATATAGGAGGGCGTTTTTTGATTGTATTCATTGACAAGTTTGATTAGCTCATCTTCAAGTTGATGATGTAAAAGCTCATCATTATCTGGAGAGATTAGTTTTGTTATCGATAAGAGCGGGGTTAATTTATTTAAATGTCCAAACACCTCCAGGGTGGCTATTTCAAATTGGATAAAATAGCGATTGCCTTTGACATGTGTATCAAAGTTATGAATTTCACCGCCAGGAATAAATAGAATATCTCGTTCCTTCATGATATATTCCTGGCCATTAACTAATGCAGCATAGTTGCCGTTAATGGGGTAAACAATTTCAGCTGCATGATGCCAATGGGCAGGAAATATAAAGTCGTCAGTTTGGTTTAATTCTAGACGGAAGGGAAATTCTTCTGTATAGATGTCTTTTTCCTGCAAATTCTCAATATACATATAAATCCTCCCCCTTATACCGTGCGTTCTCACAAACTAAAAAGCCTTAGATTTAGTGACCTCTCTTGAGGTCTTTTTATTTTACCTCGTGATTCCGAGGCTTGGAAAAAAGTTTATAATGGTCGATCAGCCGCTGAAAGAGTTGATAAACGTTTCATGGTTGATTACTAGATTGAACGGTACCGGGTTCGAAGCAATAAACAGTGATATTGGCGTAGTAATTCATTAAATAGCAACAATTGCATAATTTTACGCAATAAATGAGAAGATGTCATCAGCACAGTGTCCTATAATAAATATATATTTGATTTTTCAGAAGCTTTTAAACAATTAGTAGCTTATCCGACCATGCAACTAAATTATACCCAAGATTTGGGTAGTAAGCTAGTATATTTTTCTTAGGAGAGAGGTTTTATGATGCCTGCGTATAAAAATGAAGCATTGAGTTTTGTTGAGCGAGCACGGGATTTGGTTTCACGTATGACTTTAGAAGAAAAAGTGATGCAAATGGTATACAACTCAGCAGCCATTCCGCGTTTGGACATTCCGTCATATAATTGGTGGAATGAGGCTTTGCACGGTGTAGCAAGGGCAGGGGTGGCCACTATGTTTCCTCAGGCTATTGGTTTGGCGGCCACATTTGATGAGAATTTGCTGTATCAGGTTGCTGATGTTATTTCGACGGAAGCGCGTGCTAAATTCAATGAATTTCAAAGAAAAAATGATCATGGTATATATAAAGGGTTGACTTTTTGGTCGCCGAATATCAATATCTTTCGCGATCCGCGCTGGGGGCGCGGGCAAGAAACTTTTGGCGAAGACCCTTATTTGACAGGACGCCTGGGCGTGGCGTTTGTCAAAGGTCTGCAAGGAAATGATGAAAAGTATTTAAAAGTGGCAGCTTGTGCCAAGCATTTTGCTGTTTATAGTGGACCGGAAAGTCAACGACATAGTTTTGATGCCGTGGTTTCAGTTAAAGATTTGCGTGAAACCTATTTACCGGCTTTTAAAGAGTGCGTAAAGGAAGCTAAGGTTGAAGCGATTATGGGGGCTTATAACCGGACAAATGGCGAGCCTTGCTGTGGCAGCAAAATGCTGCTCCGCGAAACACTTCGGCAGGAGTGGGGATTTACCGGTCATGTTGTATCTGACTGCTGGGCCATTAAAGATTTTCATGAAAATCATAGGGTTACTAGTACGGCACCAGAGTCAGTTGCTTTGGCACTCTCGAATGGCTGTGATTTAAATTGCGGCAATATGTATCTTAATTTGCTGATTGCGCATCAAGAGGGGCTGATTACCGAAGCGGCTATTGATGAGGCGGTGGTTAGGCTGATGACAACCAGAATGAAGCTCGGATTATTTGATGATCCGGAGCATGTTTCCTATAATAAAATTCTTTATGAGAAAAATGATTGTCAAGAGCATCGAGAGTTTGCCGTAGAAACAGCCAAACAAACATTGGTGTTGCTAAAAAACCAGGAAAATCTGTTGCCACTTGATAGGAAAAAGCTAAATTCTCTTGCCGTTATTGGACCGAATGCCAATAGCAGGGAAGCACTGATTGGAAATTATTGCGGTACAGCTTCCAACTATGTTAGCATTTTGGAAGGCATACGGGCTGCCGTAAGCAAAGATACTACTGTTTATTATGCGCAAGGTTGTCATCTGTATAAGGATAAAGTAGAAGGTTTGGCTGAGCCTAAAGATCGGTTTGCTGAAGCCCTTGCTGCGGCAGAACGGGCAGATGCGGTGGTTCTGTGTTTGGGGCTGGATGCTAGCATTGAAGGAGAAGAAGGCGATGCTTCCAATGAATATGCTAGCAGCGACAAAATGAATTTAAATTTACCTGGACTCCAGCAAGAATTATTAGAAGCCGTTTATCAAACCAACAAACAGGTTATTTTGGTACTTTTATCAGGCAGCGCCTTGGCAATTACTTGGGCTGATCAGTATGTACCTGCTATTATTGAGGCTTGGTATCCGGGGGCCGAAGGCGGCAAGGCCGTAGCATCACTCTTATTTGGCGAGTTTAGTCCGTCAGGCCGTTTACCTGTAACTTTTTACCGTACCACTGAGGAATTGCCGGATTTTCATGATTATGCTATGAAAAACCGCACTTATCGATATATGGTAAATGATGCATTATATCCATTTGGTTTTGGCTTAAGTTATACTACCTTTACCTATGGCGATTTAAAAGTGCCTAGTCAGCATGCCATGGGTGAGAATATTGAATGCAGTATTACTGTGAAAAATACGGGAAGAGTTGGAGCGGCAGAAATAGTACAGTTATATATTACAGATATGGAGGCCAGCGTAGTTGTGCCCCGCTGGCAGTTAAGAAAAATCAAAAAGATTTTCTTGGTGCCAGGTGAAGAAAAAACGCTGTCGTTTGTATTATCGCCCCGTGATTTTTCCCTAATTGATAATGCTGGAAAGCGTTTAGTAGAGCCAGGTGTATTTGAAATCTATGTGGGTGGATGTCAGCCTGATAATAGGAGTCAAATGCTCACAAGGTGTGAAGTCCGCAAGGAAGTTGTTGAATTAGTCGGTCAACTTTTAGCATTGCCATACTAATCTTTGCTGAACAAGGAGAGCTTTTCTGCGGAGAAAGGACTGGAGGAATAAAAGTTGGATGAGGAATATCTGGTAATGAAAAAAATTGAAAAACGTTTTCCTGGGGTGTATGCCCTAAAGGGTGTAGAGCTGGAGGTACGCGCTGGGGAAGTACACGGCTTATTAGGTGAGAATGGTGCAGGGAAATCAACACTAATGAAAATCCTGGGCGGCATTTATGCGCAAGATCAGGGGGAAATAGTCATTAATGAGGTAGAGTGCGGTGTAATGACCCCAAAAAAAGCGCAAGAAATGGGTGTAGGCTTTGTACATCAGGAGCTCAATTTAGCAGAAGCCTTGACAGTAGCAGAAAATATTTACATGGGGAGACTGCCTTATAAGAATAAAAATTGGGGCATTATTGATTATAAAAAACTCTATAGTGATACAGAAAACATTTTGAAAAAATTGAGCGCGAAAGCCAAGCCTACTGATATTGTAGGTGAACTGCCAACAGCACAAAAACAATTGCTGGAAATTGGTCGCGCCATTAGTCTGGATGCAAAGATTCTTATATTTGATGAACCCACCACTTCCTTGGGTAGTGAAGATGTGGCGGCGTTATTTAAAGTCATCCAGACGCTTCAGCAAGAGGGCGTAGCAGTTATCTATATATCACACCGTTTGAAAGAAATATTTGAAATATGTGATAGGGCTACAGTCTTGCGTGATGGAAAATGTATTGGTACGGTAGAAGTGTCCAATGTTTCCCAGAAGCAATTGATTACCATGATGGTAGGACGCGATATTACCGAATTGTTTCCCAAAGAATCTGGTGTAGTGGGTGAGGTGCTGCTGGAGGTTGGTGAACTATCCGATTACGCTGGCAAGGTAAATAATGTAAAATTTTGTATAAGAAGAGGAGAAATTGTTGGATTTGCTGGTTTGGTAGGCTCGGGGCGTACTGAGATCATGCGGCTCTTATTTGGCGCAGATCGACTGTGTAGCGGGAAAATTAAGGTAAAAGGGATACCTGTTAACATTAAGACACCTCGTGATGCAATCAAGCAGGGGATTTGCTTATTGACTGAGGATCGAAAACGCCAGGGGTTATCGCTTGGCATGTCCGTATCAGATAATATTAATATTACTAATATCAAACAATTTATTTTGAATCATAAACAGTTGCGCGATACAGCCGAACAGTTTGCAAATAGTCTTAGAATTAAGACGGATTCGGTAGATACTTTGGTTGGTAATTTGTCTGGGGGCAATCAACAGAAAGTAGTACTGGCCAAATGGCTCAATACTAATTCAGAGATTTTTATTTTTGATGAACCAACCAAAGGAATTGACGTGGGGGCTAAAACTGAAATTTATCAGATTATGAATGGTTTGGTTAAAGAAAATAAGGCGGTTATAATGATTTCTTCAGAACTTCCTGAACTGTTAGGAATGTCGGATCGAATTTATGTTATGTGTGAAGGGCGTTTAACAGGGGAAGTCTCACACCAAGAAGCAACACAAGAGCGCATTATGGCACTTGCTACGATGGGAGGAAGCTGCTATGGACACAAAGCCCAATGAAGAACGTTTACTTACAGGTAAAGGCGTTAATGTTAAGGAAGTTATATTGAAGTATTCAGTATATATCGTACTGGCGTGTTTAGTTGTTATTTTTTCGATTATTAGTCCGACGTTTTTAAGTCAAGCTAATATTGGTAATTTTTTTCGCCAGATTCCAACAGTAGGGATTGTTACTGCAGGGATTACCATGCTAATTATTACCGGCAAAGTGGATTTGTCAGCAGGGAGTATTGCGGCGTTTGCCGGTACGGCGGCAGCCTTTTTGGCAATTAAAGGATTTTCTGCACCGGTAGTTATTGGAGTGGCGGTGTTGTTCGGGGCAGCTTTTGGTTTTATTAACGGATTTTTAATAACCAAGTTTGCTCTCGATTCATTTATTTTGACATTAGGTACGGACTATATGATTCGCGGCATGATTTTATTTTTTACTAATGGAATCTATGTCAAAGGCGTGCCGGAATGGTTCTATAATCTTTCGAATACCAAGGTAGGGTCTGACTTTATTTTTACTAATACGCTGGTGTTTATAGTGGTTGTCATCTTGCTGGGGTATGTCATGCAAAATACCCGCTTTGGACGCTATTGCTATGCTGTAGGTTCTAATCCAGAGGCGGCACGCTTATCGGGGATTAATATAAATATGCACTTGATAAAAGCGTTTATCATCGAGGGGATTCTGGCTGCTGTGGCTGGGGTATTGTTAATGTCTAATTTAAATGTAGGTGCACCTAGTGAAGCCACAGGAGTTGGCTTATTTGCTTTGGCTGCGGCTATTATTGGTGGAGCTGCGTTTAGCGGCGGTGTCGGCAGTATGGCAGGTGCTGTAGTTGGTATTTTTACCTTGGAAGTCTTTCGGAATGGACTGGCTATTTTGGGGTTAAATTCTTTTATTCAACAGGCTGTTACAGGTGGAATCATCATTGTAGCGGTAGTGATTGACTATTATCGCCGTACAAGATAGCCATTAAACGCTGATGTTATTTTATTTCGAAAGGGAGGGTAGAGCTTTTTATTGAATTTTGTGAGAAAATACACAAAAAAATAGGGGGGGTACATATGAAAAAGTGGACAATAGCTTTATTAGGCATAGTTATGTTGAGTGCTGCGTTAACCGGATGTTCTAACTCGAGTCCTACAGCAGGCAATTCAGCTAAGGAGGCTGGACAAAAAACCATATATTTTATACCTATTGTAGATACGGGAGCGTATTGGTCGCCGATGAAAAAGGCGGCTGAAGAGCGTGCCAAAGAACTAGGGTATAATTTGGTATTCAAAACTTCACCACCTAGTGAATCACAAAAAAATGAAAAGCATATTGGCTTTTTGCAAGAAGCTGTCTTAAATAAAGCATTAGGCGTAGCTATTGCGCCGATGGATCCCGATATGTTTGATCGTAAAGTAAAAGAGGCCAAGGATGCGGGGTTAAAGATTGTTACTTTTGATGCTGACGTTAAAAGTAAAGATAATCGTGTTGCTTATGTGGGAACAGATAATAAATTAGCTGGCGAAGAACTTGGCAGAAGAGCTGCCGAATATTTGAAAAATAAAGGCATTACTAGTGGGAAAATTGCTTTAGCAGCGACTAATCTTACTCAAACTACTATGACTTATCGGCAAGAAGGCATTAAAAAAGGATTTGCCAGTGTAATGGGGGCTGTAGACAGCAACTTTACTTGGTTAGAACCCATTCAGGATAACGATCAGTCGTCTGAATCAAAAAGACAGTTAGAAAGTCAAATTACTTCCAATCCAGATATGGTAGCCGTATTCTCACTAGGTTCTGAAGGTCCTGATACAGGCGTTATGGAAGCCATTAAGTCTCAAGGCATGGCTGGAAAAATTTATCACTTTGGTTTTGATTATACCCCGACATGGGAAAATGGTATCGAAGAAGGTTTAATTACTGGGATTGTTGACCAAGATTCCTATGCAATAGGCAAAATGGTTATTGATGTACTAGATAAAGCTATTAAAGGTGAAAGCGTACAAGAAAATTATCCTGTGCCAGTAAAATGGGTAGATGCACAGCAAATTGTTGAATATGGGAAAGAAAAACAAAAACAGTTTACTACTGAGACCAAGTAGATGTTTTAAGGTACGCGTCTTTTGTAGGTAGCAGCGGCTTCTTCTTCCGCCGATATGATCACTGCGTTATCAGTGGCTACCTCGTTAAAAGGCGAATTTAATTATGATTTTTCTACAACCTGAAAGAGGCTGTTGCATTAGCGAAAATATTCGTTGGCAGCAGCCCCTACTTTTTGATGACTGATTCAGCAGATTTTTGCACATATAAAAAATGAGTACACGAAATAAAGAGGAACAGATTCCCTCTAAAATCAGTATTCATTTTTTTTGTTTGTTAAGCTACTTTTAACGGATGAAGGTATTCTCCATAGTGCCCGTTCTGGCTTTTTACTCGCCGGATTCCATCTCTTGTAATTTCCTTTCCATTCGCACAGAGATAACTGTTACTCATCTCATCGGATGGCATATTTTCCCTACGGCCAATGTCTTTCTTATATTTGCGCGTCTTACTTTGTTCATAATTGGATGGCTTGATATAACCTGCTTGTTCGTGACTTTCCAGGTAAAGATAATTTTCCTCGCTTTCATAACCGGAATCTGCAACCACCTTATTATACTGGTACGGAAAGAAGGTTTTCTGTTCGTCCAAAAAAGGGATAAGTGTTGTTGTATCGGTCGGCTGTGGTCCAGTCGTAATCCAGACAACATATTCTGCATCGACGCCAAACTGGATATTGTAGGCTGGCTTCAGCTGTCCGTTCTTCATCGCATCTTCCTTCATCCGCATGAAAGTTGCATCATGATCAGTCTTAGAAAAGCTGTTGCGTTTGCCCGCGATATGCAGGTATTTCGTATATTTCTTTAACCGACGAATGACCTCATCTACCTGTTCAAGCATGCGCTGATTTGAGATTTTCGCTTGTCGATACCATGAACAAAGACGTAAAATGGCGAAAGGAGTAGCTATCGACAGCACCGTTTTTCAGAAATAATGATACTGACTGGAGCGGGAAGCTAAAAAGTGAATTGATAAGTATCATACAAATATTTATTATTGTCAGTATCTAGACAGTATTCATTAGCTGTAATCGTGTTTTTATCACTATCTACAGTGAAAATGATATAACCTGGCCGATTGTCTTCGCGGGACACCGAAGTTGTAGGAAAGAGATTTGTCAAGTTTTTATCGGCAGTTTCAGGATTGTAACTTAGAGCCGATCCCAGATTTCCTGCGCCAATTTGTTCTACCCCCTTTACATTGCCGCGAAAATAAACATGTTTGTGACCAGAAATATAAGCTGTTACATTATTTTTTACCAACAGATCCCAAAATTGATCACGCAAAGCAGGCTGATCATATAGGTTAAAATGCCGTTTCTTTTCATTAGTAGGAGAATAAGCAGGACTATGGCCCATGACAAAAATGTGATCGACTCCCTGCTTATTTTCCAGTTCAGTTTTTAGCCAATCCATGGGGAGAGTAGCATCTTTATTTGTGGCATGCACATATTGGTCAACCATTATAAACTTTACTTTATTGTGCACAAAACTATAGGAAAGGCCCTTAGCATCGGCTGGGCCATTTTGAGGCATTCGATTTGCAAATTTCTCTAAATATACTTTCTGGAGGTCTGCTTCCTCATTAGCGGCACCGTAATCATGATTACCTCGAATTACAAATAATGGAACATTTGCGTTTTTCAGAGGTTCTACAGCTTTTTGAAACGCTGCATATTGAACAGCATATTTTTTATAAACCGGAGAAGTCGGCTCAGTTAATGCACCTACAATTAAATCGCCAGTTTCCATTACCATGTCTGGTTTTTCTTCTACAATATCATTGATAATGGGTGCGAGATAGGGTGTGACACCTGTTGTTGTATGTGTTTTGTCGTTATCATGGGTATCGCTAATGACTGCAAATTTCCAGGTTTGGGCATGCGTGATGTTCAGCATTCCGGTCATGCCCAATAGGATTATCATAGGTATTATAAATAGCTTCATCTTATTAAATTTCATCATTATTTCTCCTCGTTTCATTTTTTTTATTAATCCTCCAAAGAGACGGTATATATAATTATATCAAATTAATGGAAATCTCACTGAATATTTGACTTTTTCAGTGGTTTCGAACCGTCCCTGTGTCATGTTACTTAACGCTTAAAAGTTTAGATATTCTCCAGGCGACAATGAGTACAAGTGGCTATAGTTTTCCTGGGATAGTTTGGCGCAAATTAAATCAGTTGTCGGTTTATTTGTATGAACCAAAACGGTCTGACGACTGGGAAGCTGGTTGAGCATTTGCCGCAGGTCCGATAATCCCTGATGGACTTTATAAGAAATTAATTGGGCGGTACCTTGCAGATTGCCGGGGGACAACAGCTGCTGTCCTTGGCTGCCCGCCGGTAAGTGTCCGGTAAAAACAACACAGTTGTTCGGATGGCTTTCCAATTGTTGGTAGTACCAGCGGGCTGTAGCGGTTTGCAGCATGCCGTCGTCAGTCAAAATGATGCCGTTTTGTCCGTCTGATAATAATTGTTCGCGTTGTTGGTGAATTTTTATTATCCTAAGCTGAGGATTATTTAGCACGGAGTTTATGGTGGCGGCAGCACCCGGACGGAGCCAATGCGGCCATTGCAGCAGTTGTTTTAGATTATCAGCGATTGTTTCCTCGACTAACAGCCGAGTATTCGGAAAGGTCTCCATTGCCCATACAAGTAAATCCTGTCCACGGCCAACGACTGGGACGGGGAGTAGCAGCCAACCGTTTTGTGTCAGAACTCTTTGCGCCGTATTCGTCAAATGGTTTAGCTTAATTAATTGATTTTCCGTATCAAGACCATGGGCCGCTTCGATGATTGCTAAATCCAGTTCCTGTTTTTTAGACTGAACTTGTGCTAAGTCTTTTCTTATTATGGCGGGAAGCCAATCGGAAGAGAGCAGACGTCCTTCGGTAGTGAAATCACCGGAAAAGAAGATGAATTTACCATTGAGATCTAGTATGAGCCAGATTGAGCCGATGATGTGTCCGCTTTTGCCCCAGTAGATGCGTAAGCCTGGTGACAGTTCTATCCACTGGCCTGGAGCAGCAATATCTTCCAGGCAGGCGTACTGAATTTTTTCCATGTGCCGACTGCTGTACGGGAGGTTGCCTGATTGTCTGTCAACATATTTTTTCCAGGCAGAAAAGTAGTATGGTAACTTTTGCATAGTAGCCCGGGTAGTCCATACTTTTCCTTGATAACCCAGTTTGTAGAGCAGGGGGATGGCCATGGAATGATCCTCGTGGGAATGGGATAGAAAGACTGCATTCAGAGTGGGAATATGATTTGTCGGCAGCAAGGGGTATTCGCCTTGACCGACTTTTTTTGCCCCACAGTCCAGGAGAACCTTCATAGATCCATTTTGCAGAAAATAACAGGAACGTCCGTGTTCGCCAGCGCCACCCCAGATGGCTAATTTGGCGTTAAGTTCTACCTGTTTATCCATTTTGCTTCCTTGCGGGATGGAATTGGTTGACAGCCAGCAGCAGGATGGTAGTTAGACCGACAGATACTACGGCCATCGCCATGCCTAGGGCGACATTTCCTTGTTCGAATTGAGAAAATATAAATGTTGCGGATGTTTCCATGTCTGGGGGCAAAATCAGCAAAGAGGCGACAAGTTCCCGGATGGAAATGGTAAAGGTCATCATCCAACCAGCAAGGATACCGGGGACAAGAAGGGGTAAAAGGATTCGTCGCAAAATATACACGGGTGTTCCGCCACAAACCTGTCCCGCCTGAAATAAGGACAGATTTAACTGGCTATAGTTGGTCTTTACATACTGAACGGTATAGGGCAGGAAGAGAACGGCATAGGTAAGGACGACCATCCCATAGGTGTTATATAGCGGGATGGGCATTGACGGAGAATTCCAGAACAGAATAAATCCTACGACAAGGACAATCCCCGGTACGGCGTTGGGTAACAAGCTAAGTAAGTCAATGATTCGCTGCAGTCTGGTTTTGGAATTTCCAATCAACAAAGCGCAATAGGTTCCTAATATCACTGAAATGGTTGCGGCGACTATGGATAACCCTAAACTGTTCATTAAAGCATTCATACTGTTTGAACCCCAAGTCAAAAGAGCAATGTAGTACTGAAAAGTGATGTTATTCCACGCCAGACCCACTCCCCTGAGCTTCATCAACGATGCCGACAAGATGGAAAAGTAGGGAATGCCGATGGAAACACCCAGCAGACCGCCGATGTATAGCCAAGCAAAGAGGCGCTGTCCGTTTTTCAAGACGGATATTCTCCGGAACGAATCTCTGCCACCGATCAACGGATAGGAAAAGCGCTGACAGATCAAGGATTGAATATACCACAGTATCAGGCAGGCGCTAAGCAGAACAGATGCCAGTGCCGTTGCTTTGCCAAAATCAATGGGCCAGTGAGAAATATATTGATGGATCTCCGATGTCATTACAAAATAGCCGATTTTTCGACCAAAGGTAGCCGGTGTGCCAAATTCGGCAATGGTTTTTACAAACACGAGCAGCGCACCCATGGCGTAGCCGGACAATGCCAGCGGGATGACAATACGCCGAAAATTATAGAGGAAGCTGCCGCCGTGAACAATGGCGGCAGCTTCCTTATTGCCACTGATCTGGACAAATATATTACGTAAGATAAGGTATAAAAATGGATATAAATGTAGACTCATGATAGCGACCATACCGCCAAAGCTGAAGAAAAACGTTGTGACAATTTTGGCGGCAGGAACAAGTTGTTCCAGATAACCGTTACGCTGCATGAACAGAATCCAGCCCATGGAGCCGATGTAAGGGGGCGTCATAAAAGGAATCATCAGCACAATATCCAGTCCGTTGTGACGGCATAGATCTGTTTTAGCAAAAATCCAGGCCAGTGGCACAGCCAGTACTGTTGTTGTCAGCATAACGCAAAAGCCCAGCCATATTGTGTGCCAAAATACTTCACTCAGATTGCTTTCCGAAAGGGTACGCAGCGGTGCCAGCAAGTTCAGCGTTTGATTCGGATAGATGCTGGTGAAAAAAATACAAAAGAGCGGGATGGCTATTAAAATGATGAGCAGCAGTAATGCCAAGAACATCCCCAGCTTTTTATAATCCATTACAATCATCTGTTGCATCAAGATTCGGCTCTACTCAAAGATTTGGGTAAACTTTTTGATTGCGGCGTTGCCGTTGGTATTCATCCATGCCCAGTCTACCTTGAGCAGCGGGATTTGATCGGCGCTGGCCCGATCCTTGGCTTTGATATCGTTGCGTCCTGGCAACAGGTAGGTATCAGCAACCATTTTTTGTACTTCGTCTGACAACAGATAGTCGATAAAGGCTTTGGCGTTATCGACGTTTTTACTTGTCTTCATGATGGCAGCCGGTCGCGGGCTGATGACAGTACCGCTTGACGGATATAGCATATCAATCGGTTCTCCTTTGGCTTTTGCCTGATAAGTCATATAATCAACACCGGCCACTACAACGCTTTTCGCGCCGGTTATCACCGGGTCAAGTGCTTCTTGATTGGCACCGGCTAGGGTTACATCGTTCTGTTTGAATTGCTCGAACAACTGCCATCCGCTTTCGCCCTTATTACTCAAGTATCCGGTGATGAAATCCAGTGCTGATCCTGATTGTGCGGGATCAGGAATGGTCACTTTTCCCTGCCACTCGGGGTTGGTCAGGTCGCTCCAGTCTTTTGGCGGTTTTGTGACAAGCTTGGTATTGTAGACGATACCAAGGGCCGAAGCGCTGTAAGCAAAAAAATTGCCATCTTTATCAGACCAATCGCTTATTAATTTATCGGCGTTTTTGGCAGTTTTATATTCTAAAGTCTGTCCGCTATTTTTTAAGCCTTGGGCGGCAGGCAGTGAGGCCAGAACAACTACATCTACCACTGGGTTAGTTTTTTCAGCTTCCATCCGGGACAGTATTTTTCCTGTCGTTCCCTGGAACATCTCTACTTTTACACCTGTTTTGGCTTCAAATCCTTTTTGAATTTTTTCAGCCAGCTTTTTCGGACCTGCGCTGTAAACTACCAGTTTTCCACTGGATTGTGTTTGTGCGGCAGGTGCGTTTTCGGTTTTTGTTGATGGGCTGCAGCCAGCCAGGGTAGTGCCTGCAAAGACTATCAGCAGCAGCAATGTACACGACTTGATAAAACCTCTTATTTTCATTGATGATCCTCCTTGTATGTTGGGATGTGTTGGATGTCCTGTGGTGAGACAAAGACAGGTACTTTGTCGCCGACCGTCATACGCTTGTTGCGGTAAGCTGTCCAAATGTGTTTATTTGTCATAGACAAGTAAATCTCATAGCGGTCACCCAAGTAGCTTACTCGCTCTACGGTTCCTTCGTAAGTATGGCAACATGCATTGGGTTCCCATTGAATGTGTTCGGGTCGAAAAACTGTCTTATTTTCTTCCAGCCAGTTGGATTTGCCTATGAAGCTGGCGACAAAAGGATGGTTGGGGTGTTGATAAATATTTTCCGGTTTGCCTACTTGAAGAATTTGCCCGTCATTCATCACGGCAATTTCATCAGACATGGACATCGCTTCTGTTTGGTCATGTGTGACATATAAAGCGGTAAAACCGGTGTTATGAACCAAATTCATTAATTCATAACGCATTTCTTCCCGCAGGACGGCATCCAGTGCGCTCAATGGTTCGTCAAACAGGATCAGCTGTGGTTTGGTTACGATGGCGCGGGCAAAAGCCACCCGCTGTTGCTGCCCCCCGGACAGTTGATGCGGATAGCGCTTTTCCATGCCTTGCAGCCGCACGATGTCCACTGCCTGTTGTACGCGCTGTTTTAAGTGAGTTGTCTCACCTCTGGCCCGCAAACCAAAGGCGATATTTTCAAACACGGTCATATGCGGCCAAAGGGAAAAATCCTGGAAGACCATGCCGAAGTTTCTGCGGTTGGCACTTTTATTGATGTGATTGCTGAAAGAATAAATGCACTCGCTATCTACGTAAAATTCTCCGGCATCCGGTGTCTCGAGTCCGGCAATCAGGCGCAGCAAGGTGGTTTTTCCGCAACCGGATGGGCCAAGCAGCGTCAGAAAATGTCCCTGCTTGATGGCCAGGCAGGTAGGCTTGAGTGCTTGTACCGGACCAAATGATTTTCTTATATTGCATATTTCCAGATCCATGATTGATTCAACCTTCCTGTAGAAACTTACTACTATCAGTATATCTGGATAACCGGAATGATTGTTAATAGGAAGTAAAATTATGGTTAAAAAAACTAATACAATCTATTGATTTGAATAGAAAAAATTTATAATGATAATAGGAGTAGAAAGGAGAATACGTTCATGAACCTTATTAAGCTGGAAATTATTGAATTGCTTGAGAAACATAAAAAAGTCACAGCCGTTGCTGATGCTCTTGGCCTAAAGCAGCCGACAGTTACTTTTCACATGAAAAAAATGGAACAGGAGTTCGGCGTTCAACTGTTTGAATCAAGTTGCGGGAGAATCCTGTTGAAAGATGCGGGAAAGTCACTGCTTCATTATGCGGTGAAAATCAATTCCCTTGCACGAGAAGCAAGCCGGGTGGTCAAAGAATATGAATGTTTGGAGCGCGGCAGCTTGAAGGTCGGAGCAAGCTATGTTCCGGGTACCTACATACTTCCCGGAATTTTTAGTGACTTTTCTAAAAAGTATCCGCACGTCAGTTTGTCTTTGTCTGTTAAACCAACATCGGTAGTTCAAAAAATGCTTCAAAATCATGAAATTGATATCGGCTTTTTTTCGACGGAAGCATTTTCGTCACCCAAACTGATTAGTGAGATTGTATGTGATGATGAACTTGTCGTTATTTTTCCGCCTGATCATGAATTGGCTTGTTATTCACATATTGATCCGGTTCAATTGACACATTATTCGTTTATTTTGCATGGTCAGGAATCCAACACGCGACAAATGACGGACAAATGGGCGAAAAGCTATGGCGTTGAGTTCCGCAAGCATATGGAGCTGGATTCATTGGAGGTCATCAAACAAATGGTGATCAAGGGAGGCGGAGTAAGTATTATTTCGCGATTGACGATTTTAAATGAACTGGAAAGAGGCGTATTACACTGTTGCCCGCTGAATCTACAAAACAGTTTTAAGCGCCATGTGTATTTTGCCATTCATATGGATCGTTACCGGTCGCCATTGGTGGAGCGGTTTATTACGCATTTGCATGATGCAAAAGAACAGCTTTAGGATTTTACAACAAATCTTGGCATGATGCATAGAATTAATCTATGAATTACAAGAAGTTCTATATATTTTTTTAATAAAATCTTTATCGTAACCTAACATGAAGAAAACTCTGGCTCGGTATACTGAATTTGGACAAGAACTAGAAAGCTTGCGAAAATCCAGTATATTAGGAGGAGTATTTCTGATGAAGAAAAAGTTCATTGTAGGTTCAGCATTAATTTATGCAATGGGGATGAGCACTACGGTATTCGCTGCAACAACGGGTACATTTACAGATGTCCCTCGCGGTGATTGGTCTTATCAAGCGGTGGATTATCTGGGGAAAGCGGGTCTTATTGACGGCTATGGCGATGGCACTTATCAAGGTGATAAAACGATGACTCGCAAGGAAATGGCGACAGTCGTATATAAAGCCATGCTGAGCGAAGATAAAGCCAATATTGCGCAAAAGGCTCTTATTGATAAGCTTGCTGCGGAGTATGCTTTGGAAATTAACAAAATTGACAGCATAGACAATCGTTTAACAAAAGTTGAAAAAAACTTACCTATTGTAAAAATTAGCGGTAGTCTGACTGAGAAGTTCAAACAAAAACATCAGCCATTGAAGACGAGCAAAGATTGGACGGGTGGCCAATGGCAGGTTCGTCTCAATGCTTCGGCTGATATTGATCCCAATACGACGGTCCATCTACGCATTGCTGATCCGGCACCTACTTCAGCGATGTTTCATGATACAAAAACGCTTAAATTTGGTACTTATGATGATAATACGCTTAAAATGGACCGCTTTTTTGCTACGACCAAAACCGGTGCTTTTGAATTTACTGTTGGCCGTCAACCTTTGAGTCTTGATCCTGAAGATACGATGATTGATGGTTCTTTCTTTAGTTTCGATGGTGTAAAGGCTACAGTCAAGGTTAATAATTTGAATTTTGACTTTAAACATGGTCGCTTCTACAAAGACATAACGGATACAGGTAATGAGTCTACCTCTCTGGCTAGTAAAACTTTAAATGGTTTTGGCAGGGCAAGTACTGATTTTGCTAGCGCTGATGTAGATGCGGCTATGGTGAGTTCAAACAGCGGCAAACTGTCCTGGGATGTGGGCTGGGCTAGATTTACCAATAATAGTGACACTCTTACTCTATCAGACAAGGTTTTAATGAATTATTATTACACGAATGCGTACTATGCGTTTAATGACAAATTAACCGTAGGTGCTATGTACGGCAAAAATACCAAGGCCGGCTTAGCCAATAGCAATGGTAAGTTTAGTTTACTTACTGCTGTGTACGGGGCGCAATCCCTAAAGTCTGCCGGTAACCAAAACCTCACTCTTTGCTATTTTAAATCTGACAAAGCGGGTGTTAATTCTCAGTTTACTACGATTGATGCGCCCGATTGGTATGCCGACGGGTGGAAGAATCTCGATGTTGCTTATAATTATGCCTTCAGCAAGAACATGACGGGTACTTTGGAATATAGCAAAGTGACGGATACTACGAATGATACTTGGTCCTATCATCAGTGGAAGACTACACTTAAGTACAAGTTCTAATTAAATCTGAAAGAAATCATGAAATCCTTTGCATACCGATATTGGAGAGTTAAAGGTACATATTTCGCTTGATGAAAAAAATAAGCTGTTCTGTTTTGCTGATAAACGAGAGTTCAGTGTGGAAGGATGACCACTGAACTCTCGTTTGCTTTTAGCGCGAATAGGAAGGATAACCTGTGAATCATGAAAAAATTTTGACAAAATTATGATATAATAAAAAATGTTGTCTTGTTTTACCATGTAAAAAGGATATTTGTCTAGAACTCTTCATTCTAGATAAAATAAAGTCAGAGGAGTGTTAATGGATGTTAAAGGAACTGATTGAACAGGGTTTTGGTGAAGAGCAGAATTTTAATTGTGCGGAAAAAATTCTCTATGGCGCTAATGAGGCCTATCATTTGGAACTGGACAAAAATTCATTGCGGTTATCCGCTGGTTTTGGCGGTGGTATGGGGATTGGTAATGTTTGCGGTGCATTGACAGCAAGCGTGATGGTTTTAGGTTATTTATTTGTGAATGAAAAAGCGCATGAAAGTGGGCGCATTAAACAGCTTACACAAGAATTATTTAAACGTTATCGCGAGGAAATGGACGGAATTGATTGCCGCTTCTTAATGGGCCGTTATCGAACGGAAGCTTATCAATGTCGCGATGTGATTGCTAAGGCGGCAGACATACTGGATCAAATGATTGCCCGGGAATTACACTAATTGTCATCAAGTCATCAATATCGTGCGAATATTCGCTGATTAGGAGAAAATAGCGATAAGGGAAGAAATGGATTTCGCATTATGTTATAATGAAGATCATAGGATAAGGTACTTTTGAAGATACGGAATTTTTGATGGCAGAGTTGCCAGCAAGAAGCAGTTGTGCTGGTTTTCATAGTACGTTAGGGAGTGGCAGGATGATGATGAGTACAATTAAGGCAGTTATTTTTGATTTAGATGGAACCTTGATTGACAGTGAATCCAATTATCTTGAAGCGGAAAGAAGGCTTTTTGCTGATTACGGTTTTACAAATTACAATATGGAAATTCACAGTCAGTATATTGGCTTTGGTTCGAAAGAAATGATGGAAGATATGAAAAAAAAGTATCATATCCATGAATCTATTGAAAATTTGCTTGCTGGAAAAAATCGCTACTATAGTGAAATTGCTCGCAAGAATACGGTGGTTTTTCCGGAAATGCAAAAGTTTTTGGAACTGCTTCATGTTCATGATTATCCGTTAGCTCTGGCATCGGGATCTTCACCAGCCGTTATTGATGAGATTTTAGAAATTACTCAGCTAAGAAAATATTTTCAAGTGGTTCTTTCGGCAGAAGATGTGAAACAGGGTAAACCGGAACCAGATATTTTTCTTGAAGCGGCTGAACAGCTTCAGAAGGATCCGGAACATTGCTTAGTTGTGGAGGATTCGCATTTTGGTGTGGAGGCTGCAAAACGGGCATCCATGTATTGTATTGCTTTGCCATCACCGGAAATGGCAATTGGTGAGGATTTCATGCAGGCTGATTTGTTACTTAGACAGGGAGTGAAAGAGTTTTTGGCTGAAAAAGCTTTTGCCTGGTTAAAGGAGAGAAAGTAGGGAGTACGAAAATTTCAAAAATATTGATCTTTGAAAAAAATTGTCTTATAATTATTGTAAATAGCATACTCAATTAACCAATATGACGAATATGGACGTGCTAGGCAGGCTCCTTTCACGGAAGTATGGTTCATTATAATTAGCTACATTGTTTGTGGTCTAGACAAAAACTAGGCGGAAACAGACATGCGCCTAGTTTATAGACTAGATGTATGCCTGTTTTTATTTTTTGCAATAAACAAGTAACTATATGGGGGAGTTTTCTATGCGTTTGACAATTTCTAAACAGATTATACTCGCTTTTTGTTTGATTATGCTTGCCTTTTCCGGACTGATTTTTTATACGTACATAGATTTTAAAGGAATGGAAGTCGGGTATAGTGGACTGGTTACACGCAGTGCACCGTTGGTTTTTGAAGTGAAGGATATTAATGCCGAACTTCGTAATCAAAGTTCTCTAATTCGAGGGTTCTTAATATCAAAAGATGAAAGATATGTACAAAATTATCAAGCGTCGCGAGCTAAAATGGATGATTTATTGAAAAGTATTGAGGGCAAACTGACTACGCCGGAAGGTGTACAAGAAGTTTCAGAACTCAAAAAGGTATTGGCGGACTATCATGTTGTTACGGATGAGGCCGTTAGGATGCGGCGCGAAAAAGGTGTAGAAGAATCTCAGCATGTTTTAATAGCGGGTGAGGAAAAATCCAATATAGCTGCAGCGAAAACCAATGAGGTCGTGAAGTTTTTAACGGATCGAATGGATTTACGGGTACAGGAAAATGTGGTAAGAGTGAATAATATGAAAACAGTTATTCTTGTGTGCAGTACCCTTGTGATTATTTGTAGTATTTTGTTCAGCCTTTGGTTTGCGCGGCGGATAGCTCGTCCACTAAATTCCGTAGCTGCTTCAGCTCGGCGGATAGCCCAAGGGGATTTGACGGATACGGCCATTGAGTATCAGGGCCACGATGAAATTGCGGATATGATCGGATCTTTTAAGCAGATGGGTGAAAATTTGCGCAACCTTATTCAGCAAGTGTTACATTCCGCTGAGCAAGTGGCTGCTGCCAGTGAGGAATTGAGTGCAAGCTCTGATCAGACGGCACGGGCATCAAGTCAGGTTGCCGAGACGATTGAACAAGTCGCGATGGGGGCGGCTGGGCAAACGCAAGCTGTCGATCATAGTGCAGCGATGCTTCAAACGATGCTTGGCGATATTACTACTATTGCCAAACATTCTAATCAAGTTTCTGAAAAATCTTCTCATACAGCAAATACAGCGCAAGCTGGCAATTCGGCTGTCAACGAGGCTTCAGATCAGATGAAGCACATTGCTCAGTCTGTTACAAATTCAGCCACTGTCGTGAGAAAATTAGGCGAAGGTTCAAAACGGATTGAAGAGATTTTGAGTGTCATTACGCAAATTGCCGGTCAAACAAATTTGCTGGCACTGAATGCGGCGATTGAGGCGGCACGGGCGGGTGAACAAGGCAAAGGGTTTGCTGTTGTAGCGGAGGAGGTACGCAAGCTGGCCGAACAATCGCAGGCGGCAGCTGCTGAAATAACGGAGATTGTTCGCGTAATCCAAAGTGACACCCAAGAGGCTGTACAAGCCATGCAACAGGGGACGGAAGATGCAGCGCAAGGTACAGAAGTTATTATCAAAACGGGGGACCACTTTCACGCGATTGCTGGACTTGTGGAAGAACTGGATGCACAGATTCACGAAATTAGTCAGGCCACCGAGAAAATTGCCTCTTCAGGTAATGAAGTTGCTTCTTCAGTCAATGGAGTAAAAAAAATTGCCGATGAAACGGCATCAAATACTCAGACGATCTCGGCTGCTGCTGAAGAACAAACAGCAACAATGGAAGAAATTGCTTCTGCGAGTACTTCTCTTTCGCAAATGGCTGAAAAGCTGCAAAATGTTGTGAGCAATTTTAAAATTTAAAGTGCTTTTCCCGGCTTAAGCGAATGAAAAAACACTGTGTGTCTTTAGGGATGCATAGTGTTTTATTATGATTTTTATTTACAATACTAGGAACTCGCTGTGCTGTGTCGAAATGAAATAAGCGAATGAATTACTTTAGGTAAAAAAGGGAGAATACATTAGAATGATTAGGTTTCATCAAGAAATGAAAGAAAATTCGCAAGCCTTATTAGGGTGGCGCAGCTTTCGCATCCAGCTTTTTATGGAAGGAACGGTTATTGGTCTTTTGGCCGGATTCATTGTCGTATTGTTTCGCTTTGCCTTGGAAAATGCCGAGGCTTTACGAAAATTGATTTATGGCTTTTTACATGAGGAAGCGCTGGGGTTTAGTGCCCTATGGTTCGGTATATTAGTTGTTATTGCTTATTTACTTGGTTATATGATGAAAATCGAACCCCTGGCAAGCGGCAGTGGAATTCCGCAAGTGAAAGGGGCTATTTTAGGCTTTTTTAAGTTGAATTGGCTCAGAATCCTGTTAGTTAAATTTATAGGCGGCGTGTTGGCTATCGGTGCGGGTCTATCACTAGGGCGCGAGGGGCCGTCTATTCAAATTGGTGCGGTCATTGGTCAGGGATTTAGTCGAAATCTTGGTAAAACAAGACTAGAAGAACGCTATTTGATGACAAGTGGTGCTTGTGCTGGATTGGCCGCCGCTTTTAATGCGCCTTTGGCCGGAGTATTTTTTGCTTTAGAAGAATTGCATAAAAGTTTTTCTCCTGCTGTTTTAATGTCAGCTATAGCAGCTTCTCTGACGGCGGATTTTGTTGTGCGGTTTTTTTATGGTCAGCAGCCCTTTTGGCATCTCGCTAATGTTCCTGTGTTGCCCTTCACTTATTATGGCTACTTAGTTTTATTAGGGCTGATTACGGGAATTTTGGGCGTCTGTTTTAATAAAGTGTTGGTTCAGTCGCTTGAACTGTTTTCTCATCAAAAACTGCTTCCCAAAAATATGGAGGCGGCTTTGCCATTGGTCGTGGGTGGCGGTCTGGGGTTTATTTTGCCGGAAATTCTCGGCGGTGGGAATTCGCTGATTGATATCATTGCATTGGGACATTTGGGTGTAACGATGCTCATTATTTTGCTTGTTGGCAAGTTCTTCTTTACCATGCTGAGTTATGGTTCAGGTGTTCCAGGCGGGATTTTTTTGCCTATGCTTGTTATTGGGGCTTTAATTGGCGGTGCTTTCAGCAAAATCTTGTTAGTTTGGGGTCTCAATCCGGATTATCAAACGACATTTATGATTTTAGCTATGGCAGCTTATTTTACGGCTATCGTCAAGGCCCCCATTACAGGGAGTATTTTAGTAACGGAAATGACAGGGTCTTTCGATCATTTATTTGGAATGATAACCATTAGTATGATTGCCTATATAGTAGCAGATGCAGTTCAGTCAAAGCCTGTTTATGAATTACTTCTAAACCGTTCTTTGCAGCAAAAAAGACCTGAACTCCTTTCGGGTCGGGCAAAAAAAAGAGCGATTATTGAAATGGTTGTTTCTATGAATTCTCAATTAGAAGGGAAAAAAATTAAGGCTGTTCCCTGGCCAGACAGTTGTTTGCTCATTTGCATTCGTCGTGGTGAAAAAGAAATCGTTCCTCACGGGGATACGAAATTAATTGCAGGTGATTATTTGTATTTGTCAACAGAGTCTGAGGATATTACTCAGATTCATTACATCAAGTCGTTGGCAAGTGAATGGAATCAATAGGATTAGGCCTTGGAAAAATTTTTACAATAAAAAATCGTTATTTGTCTACTCAAGACAAATAACGATTTTTTACGATCTAAAGATATTAATAAACACTCATGCAAAAATCAGCGTATTTTTTAATTTTGCCAGTCGTTACTTGCATAAAGAGTTCTTTTAACTGTTTGCACACCGGGCCTTGATGATTGGTACCAATGGCTCTGTCATCTACTTCAACAACAGCTGTGACTTCCATCGCTGTACCGCTGAAGAAGATTTCCTCCGCTGCATATAATTCCGTTCGCGTAATGCTGCGTTCCACGACTTCGATGCCAAGTTCTTCTTTGGCTAGCATCATGACGGTATCTCTCGTAATGCCTTCAAGAATATTATCGGAAGGCGGAGGAGTTACGAGCTTTCCGCGGCGAACCATAAAGACATTTTCACCAGGTCCCTCGCAAACATGACCATTACGTGTTAAAAAGAGTGCTTCATCATAGCCGCGCCGAACAACTTCGAGTGAGGCTAACCCGGAATTCAAGTAAGCAGCTGTTGGTTTGGTGCGAGGTGGAAGCATGTTATCACCTAGACGTTCCCAGGAAGTAAAGGCAACTTTGAGTTCATCTTTACCGGCATAGCTGCCAAGTGGCTGACAGTAGATGACAAGACGATCATCATCATCCAATAAGCTAGGTGCAACCTGATTCGAACCTTTAAATGCCAGTGGACGAATATAGGTAGTTGTGCGGTAATTATTTTTTTTGAGTAATTCCAAAGTGATTTTGCATAATTCATCAACTGTATAAGGAAGTTGAATATTGAGGGTCTTACACGACTGGAGCAGGCGTTCATAATGTTCTTTCATGCGAAAGCCATAAAGCTGTTGTTCTCCTTCATCCCAATAAGCCCGAATTCCTTCAAAACAACCCAGTCCATAATTAAATCCTTTACAGCGTACACTAATATGTACTTCATTTTCAGGCACGATTTTTCCCTCGTAAAATACATAGGTATTGTCCATCTTTTTCATTTCTCCTTTAGTAAATTTTTATTACATTGCCTACCAATTGATATTGTCATCCCTCCTTGGTAAAAAATAAAACCTCTTGTCTCTGTATTAAGAGGCAAGAGGTTATTCTCGCGGTACCACTCTTAGTATATCTATAAAAAGTTTATAGATATTTCTCGTCGGATCTAACAATCCTTGCAATATAACGGTTGCATTTACAAGAAACGGCACCGGTGCAGCCTACTTGAATTTCAGCTTTACAGTTCAGGAATGACATTTGTATCTTTCTGTTACCGATTTTCACCAACCATCGGCTCTCTGTGAACATAATCCATACAATTAATTCCTTCATCACTTTTTCTTTACAGTATGTAATTGCTTTTGTTGAAATCAATTGATAAGTTGTAACCTTGCTATTAGTTTATAGATTATTAATGAATTTGTCAATAAGGTATTGTTCTCGTTTCTTCTGATTGTAAAAATTGACGGAAAGGTAAATTGGTAGTATACTCTATTTATAGGTTAGCACTCACTAATGATGACTGCTAACAAAAATATTATGATTGAACCACTACGGGATAACAGAGATTAGATGTGATGTATCACACTCATCGGCATGTGCCGAATGTCCACGGAGGAGGTTTTTTTTTATGGAAAAAGGCAAATTTAAAACGAAGCTAAAAAATGTTGATAATACATTCAAAGAACTTTTTACACGGTATGAGAATAATCCTATTTTGACAGTCCGGGATTGGCCTTATCCGGCAAACTCAGTGATGAATCCGGCTGCGACTTTGTTTCAAAACAAAGTATTATTGTTGGCACGTGTGGAAGATCGGCGAGGCTTTTCTCATCTTACGAAGGCAATTAGTGAGGATGGGATTAAAAACTGGAAAATCGATGCTTTGCCAACGTTGGAATCAGATCCGGACCATTATCCTGAAGAGTTATGGGGAATTGAGGATCCCCGTATTTCTTGGCTTGCTGAAAAAAAAAAGTGGGCGATTACATATACGGCTTATTCACGTGGTGGGCCATTAGTATCCTTGGCTTTAACAGATGATTTTGTGAATTTTGAGCGGATGGGGCCTATCACTCCTGCTGAGGATAAAGATGCTGCAATTTTCCCGCGCCGAATCAATGGTAAATGGGCTCTGATCCATCGGCCTGTTAATACAACTTATGGACCTGGTGCACACATTTGGTTGTCTTATTCCGACGATTTACTGCATTGGGGCGATCAACGGGTACTGATGCATGCCCGTCGTGGCAGTTGGTGGGACGGTGGAAAAATTGGTCTTTCGACTCCTCCTTTAGAAACAGCTGAAGGATGGCTGATGCTTTATCACGGCGTTCGTCAGACAGCGGCTGGGGCTATTTATCGCGTGGGGCTCGCCTTGCTTGATTTAGATGATCCGCATCGAATATTGCATCGCAGTGATGAATGGGTTTTTGGGCCCTTAGAATGGTATGAGCGTTTAGGCGATGTAGCGGATGTCGTTTTCCCTTGTGGCTGGGTACATGATGAACAGACAGGTGTATTGAAGATGTACTATGGGGGAGCGGATACTTGTATTGCTCTGGCAACAACTACGGTGAATGAGTTATTAGATTATGTGAAACAATGTCCCGTTCCGCCGCAAGATGATGATTTCTATTGATTGTAAAAATCTAATTATAAATATCAAAATTTTTAAAAAAGGAGATTGTGAATATGGCTGCTATCAATGGAATAAGTAAGATTGCTTTTTTAAGTACCTATCCACCTCGCGAGTGTGGGCTGGCGACTTTTACAGAAGATTTGGTGAAAAGCATCAGTAAATCGCCAGGAATCCAACCGAGTGTAATTGCCGTAACGAATGATGAAGAATACAGTGATTCGCTTGTGGAATATAAACTGAGTCAACATGATCGTGAGAGTTATTTACAGACGGCTGACTGGGCGAATAAACATGTAGATTTGCTGGTTATTGAGCATGAATATGGGATTTATGGCGGGGACTGTGGTGCCTATATTTTGTATTTGGCGAGGGGATTGACGATTCCTTTTATTGTTACAACGCATACGGTATTGTTAAATCCGTCAGCGCAGCAACGCATTGTTTTGGGGGAATTGGGCCGGTTAAGTGCTCAAGTAGTGACGATGGCGGAAAGCTCGATACCGATCTTGAGCGATACTTATGGGATTCCGTCGGGAAAAATTACTTTTATTCCACATGGTGTTCCCAACTTGTCTATGAAATCACGGGAAAAGCTAAAAAATGATTACGGTTTGCAAAACAAGCAGGTTATGAGCAGTTTCGGATTGCTTAGTCCGGCCAAAGGACTGGAATACGGGATTGAAGCCGCTTCGAAAGTGATTGCAGATCATGATGACTTCGTTTATCTTATTTTAGGTAAAACGCATCCTTGTGTGAAGGCCAGAATGGGAGAGAGTTATCGGCAGAGTCTGATGGATTTAGCTAAGCGACTGGGAGTTAAAGAACATGTTAAGTTTATTGATCAGTATCTGACGAAGAAAGAAGTAATGACTTACTTACAACTTTCGGATATGTATTTGACACCCTATTTATCTAAAGAGCAGGCAGTCAGCGGGACGCTTGCCTATGCAATGGGGTGCGGTCGGGTGATTATATCTACTCCCTATCGTTATGCACAAGAAATGCTGGATGGCGGTCGTGGCTTGCTTGCTCAATTTCGAGATGCTTCTTCTATCGCCTCTTGTATTCGGACGGTAATGGAAAACCCTTTACAAAAACAAGAGATGGAAAGGAAAACCATGTATGTTGGTCAGACGATGAAGTGGGTGAATGTAGCGGATCGTTACGTTCAGCTTGGTATAAAGGTCGTTGATGCCCATAAGAAGGCTCAACCATCGGAGGATGTAATTCAATTGATTCGGTCACTGCATCGTCCGATTTCGGCAGCAAAGCCTATCACAAGGCGAAAGGGAATTAGTGTGTATTGATGTCTAAAATTAAAGAAGCGTTGGATGACAGGCATATTTTTCATTTGACTGATGATACAGGGATGTTCCAGCACGCACAATTTAGTGTTCCTAATTTAGATAAAGGATACACAACTGACGATAATGCCCGTGCTTTAATTATGGCGGTTATGCTTTATGAAAGAACAAAACGTCCTCGTTATTTAACTTTAGTATATCGTTATTTGGCATTTGTGTTATATGCTCAGAACGTAGATGGGCGATTTAAAAATTTTATGACTTATAACAGGCAATTTACAGAAATCGTAGGTTCAGAAGATTGTTTTGGTCGTTGCCTGTGGGCTTTAGCTTATACATTCGCTTCGTCAGTCCTACCTGAGGGTATAAAAGGGGTTTGTACTGTTGCCATTGATTGTGCGCTTGACCAAGTTTCGTCGTTGACATGGTTGCGAGGACAAGCTTATGCATTGATTGGTTTGAGCTTGATTGATGAGGAAAAATCCAAAAATTTTATTATGAAGCTTGCTGATTCACTTGCTGACCATTTTGTTCAGTATTCTAAGGAAACAAATTGGCAGTGGTTTGAGGGCAATCTAACTTATGATAATGCGGTATTGCCTTGGGCTATGTTTGCAGCATATGAAAAGAGCGGTCAAGAACGGTTTCTTTCTATTGCACAGCAAAGTTTGGCATTTTTGGACCATACGGTGTTTCGTAATGACTTTTTTTGTCCCGTCGGGTGTAGTGGATGGTGGACGCGAGGTTCAATGGAACCGGCAGTATATGATCAGCAGCCTGTTGAGGCATCTATGTCGACACTGGCTCATTTGGCTGCCTATAAAGTTACGGATGACAAGAAAATGCTGAAGTTAGCGAAACGGAGTTTTGCCTGGTACTTAGGTGATAATATTTGTAAGGAAAGTCTGATTGATGTTGAGACAGGCGGGTGTTATGATGGTATTACGCCACATGGCGTAAACAGAAACGAAGGTGCAGAAAGCATTGTTGGTTATTGGATTGCCCGTTTGGCTTTGGAGAAATGCACGAGTAATGTTTTTTAAAAGCAATTAAAAAGGCTGTGGTGAAATGAATATTTCATCACAGCTTATTTATTTGCAGATTTATCCATGTCACACCAGAAGAGGACGCCATGGGGGAGATTCCGTACGCCATAGCTATTTCCGTGTAGTTCTTGAATGGCTCGTACAATGGATAGACCTAAACCGTAGCCACTTTGTTCTCTTGTACGGGCTTTATCAATTTTATAAAAGCTTATCCAAATTTTTTCGAGACTTTCTTCGGGGATGGGACGTCCAGAGTTGTATACAAATACTCGGAAGTGAGGACCTTTATCTTTCACAAATAATTTGATGGTATTGGTGAATTCAGTATGAATGATGGCGTTATTTAAAAAATTGAGCAATACTTGTTCAATGCGTAACATATCGCCATTAACCAAGCAATTTTCGGGAAATTTTTTTTCGAGAGCCATGTTTTTTTCAGTGAGCACGTTTTGGTATTTTTGTACGATGCGATTGAGTAGTAGAGAAAGGTCAAAATTTGTTCTTGTCAGTTGAAAGAGGCCTGATTCAAATTGCGATAGATTAAGCAGGTCTCTTACTAATTTATTCATTTTTTCTGCTTCATCCATAATGACAGAACAGTAATAGTTTTTGTTTTCTTCATCATTTGCCACATTTTCTTTGAGGCCTTCTGCATAACCCAGAATGAGTGAGAGGGGAGTCTTGAGTTCGTGAGAAACATTGGATACAAATTCTTTGCGCATTTTGTCCAGTTCACGTTCTTTTTCTACATCAGCCATCAGGCTTTTATTTTTTTGGTTAAGCTCTGTTATGGCTGTATCAAGGTGGTCTGATAAATGGTTGATGCTTTTGCCAAGCAAACCAATTTCATCATCACGTTTTTTCGTCCATTTTTGTGTAAAATCAAGCTGAGCCATGCGTTGAGCTAGCTGGCTGAGTTCGAGGATGGGGAGGGTAAATTTTTTCGCGAAAAAGAAGGCCCAGCTGCATCCGATTACAATAGACAGCAATCCTGTGAATAACATAAATTGGGTCGCGACGGTGGCACTCTCTGATACGGGAGCTAGAGGCTGTCGTATTATTAAGTTGTCGCCATTGTTGAGTTGCTGCTGAATGACCATAAAGTTGATCTTTAATACTTGGTCATACTGTTTTTCAAGAACTGTGTGATTACTAATGGTTTCATGAGTGATAATGATGGGTGGCAGGGGTGGTGGTGGTGGTGCCGGAAAATCGGGTACAGAATGATCGATTGGTGGACCGAAGGGGCGATATTTGATGGAGCCATTTTTGTCAAAAATAATGATGCCTGCTCCTAGAGTATTTGCTGTTCGTTCTAATTCCAGGGCGATTTGGTTAGGATTTCCCTGATAGATGTCATCAAGTGCCTGAATACTCTCAATGAGCATTGCTTTTTTTTGCCACATGTAAACTTTTTCTAACCCAAGATGGGTGAGACCAAGAGATAGAAGGATGAAAAACAGTAAAAATCCGCTTAAGATCATAAAGAGTTTGGTTCGAATAGATAGGGTCATTTAGTTGCCTCAAATTTGTAGCCGTAGCCTCTCAGTGTTTGAATTAAGGTACTTTTGGTTCCTAACTTGGTTCTGAGCCGGTTGATATGAGTATCAACTGTTCGAAGGTCGCCAAAGTAGTCATAGTTCCAGACATGATTGAGAATTTGTTCACGACTTAAGGCTTTCCCTTTATTTTCAATTAGGTAGTTAAACAGTTCATATTCGGTGGGACTTAAATGGAGGGAATGTTCATTGAGTAAGACTTGTCGGGCTTCTGTATCAATGGCTAATCCCTCATCAATATTTTTCTTATCTCCTTCCATGCGGCGAAATAGTGCGGTTACGCGTGCTGTCAGGATTTTCGGACTAAATGGTTTTGTGACATATTCATCAGCGCCAATTTCGAAGGCAAGCAGCTGATCTACTTCTTCACCTTTTGCGGTAAGCATGATTACGGGAATATTGCTTTTTTTTCGGATCTCTTTGCATACGGTCCAGCCGTTTTGTTCTGGTAGCATGACATCTAAAATAACGAGATCCACCTTATGGTCGAATAGAATGTCTAAAGCTAGACGCCCATTATCTGCTTCGAGTATGTTATAATCTTCGCGAATCAAAAAATCAGCAACAAGTTTTCTTATTCGTAGTTCATCATCTACTATTAATATGGTTTTATTCATCGCTTTATCTCCTCATGATCGGAAAAATGGTAATTTATTCACTTTTAGCATAAAGAGTATCGAGGAAGAAGTCAATAACTTATCCATGTAGGCGGTTGTATCATAAACAAAAAAGGCCATGCTGAAACAAAATGTTTCGGCACAGCGCTTGTTATTTTGTTGTTATGCGCAGGTGGGGATGACGGAAGAACATATGAGAAATTTAATGATGCAGAAAATTCATCTCTAATGGTTGTAACACTGCTTATTAGCGGCAGTGATTTGTCTAAAAATTACTGATGTTCTCAAGATTCACAGGCACTATTGAATTTTTTGTTGAAAAAAGATACAGTAGTAGGGGATGAGAAAGATCCTCATGTTCTTCTCAGCTTACGGGAGCGCGAGGTACTCAAGCGGATTGTTTATGGCTATTCCTTAACAGAGATTGCCGAAGAGCTTTCTATTAGTGTAAAGACTGTTGAAACCTATAAGTCAAGAGTTATGGATAAACTCAATATTTCCAAAAAAAGTGGTTTAGTCGCTTATGCTCTTCAATAGGGGCTGCTTGCTACACCTAGCTCACTGATTGAAGAAGAGTTTTAGTAAAAATGGGAGCTGTTTAGGATGAAAGTTGACGTAGCTTTTTTACCAAAAGACATTACACAGGGGGATCTTTCTGGTACGGTATGTATTGTATTGGATATATTCCGTGCAACAACAAGTATTGTAACGGCCATGGCGAACGGATGCGAAGCCATTATTCCAGTTGTATCACTGGAAAAGGCGCACGAAGCTGCTAAAAAACTTGGTACTGTACTTATGGCAGGCGAGAGAAAGTCAATTAAAATTGATGGGTTTGATTTTGGTAATTCGCCTTTTGAATTTTCTTCAGATAAGGTTAAAAATCAGCAAATTGTTATGACGACAACAAATGGAACGATTGCGATTCACGCCGCGACTGGGGCATTTTACACGTTGATTGGTTCGTTTAATAATGCCGAGGCTGTTTGCCGGAAGGCACAAGCTTATGGAAAAAATATTCTTATTGTCTGTGCAGGTACAGACCATACCTTTTCATTGGAAGATAGTCTTTGCGCGGGTTTGCTTGTTGAAATTTTGTCGAGTTCGGGCCAACATAAGGTTGAATTGAATGATTCAGCACGTGGTGCCTGGGTTATGTATCAAGCAGCTAAAGATCATGTAGTGGACGTGGCGATTCAAAGCAGGAATGGTCAGCGTTTAGTGGAACTCGCTAAAGAATCAGAAGTGGAATATTGTTTGCGAAAAAATATTGTGAACGTAGTACCGGCGTATAAGGACCATCGTATTGTTCTTACCGAATAATTGAGTAAAGTATAAGTATATACAGTTTGTAGTAAATCAAGTATACAGAATTCTTAAGGAAATCCCATTGTTTTCCCCCGATATAAGGTTTAAAGTAATCTTGTAGAGGATATCTTATTTTAGCGGGGGGATATTAAGGTGGGCAATCAAGAACAGATAAAAGTTCAGGTTTCTACAGTACCACGTCGCACAACTGCAGATTGGGACGATTATCTTGCGGAAAAGATAATTGAGCTTCGTCAATTAGTTGATGAATATAGTAATCAATTGAGCGGAGCAGTGATGAAGTAGGAATTCTGTTATAGTTAATAAAAAGCAGCCCATTACTTACGGTTTGAGTAAGTAATGGGCTGCTTTTTATGTGGATGCGATGGATCGGTAGTTGAATGGAGTCTATCAAAGTGATTATTTAAAATCCAGAAAGTCATGATCGTGTAACCATGAACGCATACATGTAATGAATTTCTTTGTAGCGGGGGATTTATCTTTTAGAGAAAGAGCTGCGATTCCTAGGATACGATAAGTTGGTTGTTCTAAATCTACTAAGTGAATATCATTTGGTATATTAACCAGAATCAATTCAGGAAGAATACTGATGCCTAATCCCATTTGCACCATGGCTAATATCGTTCGTTCTTCCATCAATTCATAGTTGATTTTTAGTTTTACTTTATTTTCGATTAAAGTGCGTTTTATATTATCATCTATACCCCACTGCGGCATAATGAAGTGTTCGTTACTAAGTTGATCAAAGGTGATGATCTTTTGATCTTGCAGTGGATGGTTAGGGGGCAGGAGTACAACTAATTTGTCTTTTTTTAAAGGCATCGTATCAAAAGGTTTAGCAGTTGGTAATGAAGTAAAGCCAAAGTCGATCGTACCATTTGATATCCACGTGCTTATTTCATCATAGCAGCCTAGGTAAGTTTTTATTTCAATGAGAGGATAGGTTGTATGAAAGCATGATAAAATTCCGGGCAGCCATTGCGTAGAAACGCTAGACAAAGTTCCTATGCGAATGGTACCGGTATTAATGCGTTTAATAGCAGTTAATTCTTGTTGTAAAAGTTCATTGTCTTTTAGAATTCTCTGAATGTGTACTAGAATGCGTTCTCCATTGCTTGTTAAGCTTATACCTGAACGATTTCTTTTGAGTAAAGAAATTCCTAATTCCGATTCAAGGCTAGAAATTGCATAGCTTACACCGGATTGTGTTAGATTCAGTTTTTCGGCAGTTCTGGTTAAATTGCCAAGTTCAACGACGGTATTGAATATCTCATATTTTGAAAAAGTCACTGTGATCAACTCCATATGAAATTTTCAATGATTTTTATGTGCTGTTTTACCTTTTTCACCGATATGAATATACATTCATTTTTTAAAATAAATTTATGGCGATAAAATACGATCTGTTGTTATCTATTCACCTATGATACTCCCGCTATTTATCTTTTTGTACTTTACATACGGTGTAAAGTGGTTTAATGTAAAATATATTGGAAAATTCATTTATCTATACTTATAGTATAACAAATTTTTGTGAAATGAAAGTAGTTTTTCATGATATATTATTTTTTTTTAAATATTAATTTTTTTGTAATATAGTTCGTTGATGTATCTGTGGTCCTTCAATCAAAAAAGATGAAGTATAATATCAAATATTCAACATTCCACTTTATGAACATGTGTGATAGTATTTTTTTGAGAGATTCGATAAAGTATGGTTGGAAAATAATTCTGAAGAAAAAAATTTACTCTAAATATAAAGAATATTTCAAATATAATTGTTTTTTTAATAATTATATTTGAGGTGATAAGTTTCTGTTAATTTTAGCTTCTTCAAGAGAGGGGGAAAATAAAAAACGATGTCTTAGAGGAGCTTTGAATTTATAAGTATATTTATTATAAAAGGGAGGAAACAGATGATGACTAGAAACAGTCCAAGTATTTTTAGTCAACCGCATTCGTTTTATTATTTTTTCCTGGAAATAAGTGAAGGCCGGGGTTATATATGAAGAAAAAATGTTTAACCCCACTTGTGGTTTTTTTCTTAATGGGTTTTGCTAGTACTACGTTTGCCGCGAGTCCTTTTGTAAAGGTTCCAGCTAACCATTGGACTTATGATTCCATAGCAAAATTGGCTCAAGCGGGTATTGTTGATAGCTATGATGAAAACACCACTTCACACGGTAAAAAAACTTTAACTCGCTATGCAATGGCTATGATTGTAGCAGAGGCTATGGCTAATGAAGACAATGCCACGGCGGAGCAAAAAGCGCAAATTGATAAATTAGCGACAGAATTCAAAAACGAACTGGACAATCTTAAAGCAAGTGAGTCTATTGCGGAAAATAAAGCGAAAGCCCAGGATAATGGGGTAAAAATTTCAGGGTATTACTATAACCGCTATGAATGGGGTAAAAATGAGGGGGCTCCCGCCGCTAATTATCATGCCTTGAAAAATTCACTGAGATTAAATGCTAATACTAAAATCAACGATGACTGGAATGTCGGTGTAAGTTGGGAAAGCTTCAAAAATTTCTATAATGATAGAGGTGCCGGGGGCACTAATGATAGTAGTTGGGGGTTCACAAAGGGATATCAAGGTGCTTTTGATGTGACACGTGTCTATGTTACGGGTCCTGTTGCCGGTACGACGATGACGGCCGGTAAATTTGATCAAGTCTTTGGTTCCGGTATACTTTTTGATGATGTTGTAAGTGGCGTGAAGTTTGAATTCGGTAAAGTACTAAAGACTAAATTAGTTTATGCTGAAGCGGATGAGAACGTTATTGGTTGTACTACTCAACACAGTTATCTTTCGCAGTTTCGCAAAGCTGTTTCCGCTGAATTCAATTATGATTTGAGCAAGACTACCACTATGGAAGCTTCCTATCAAAGATGGTATTCCAAGAATGAGGCTGATCCACTAAGGGTTTATAACGCCCATACGATGAGGGTTTATGACGCCAATATAACGACGGCGTTGAATAAAGATTTCACATTATTTGGTACTTATGGCGAGACCAGTGCTCCTACAGCAAATAAGGCCTATGTTGTTGGCCTGTCCTACAAGAAGTATGATAAAAAAATACCGGGAACATATACTGCAATTATTGACTGGGAAGCTTTTCAGAAAAATTCCGTCATTTATACTACTTATTGGGTTAATGCGGGTACTAAGGGGCTGGTTTACCGTTTCACCTATGTTCTTGCTAAGAATATGTTATGGTCCTTGCGCTATTACGATACCAAATATTTTGCTGATAATGATGGAATCGATTATAAGACCGCTGCACCTGCAGGCAGCCGTTCACGCTGGCTCCGTTGTGAGCTCGATTATTATTTTTAAGAGAATAGGATTTAATACGAAATCATTATTATTTTGACACGTTTAAATAATTACAGAAGGGAGAAATGATATTATGAGCAACAGAGAAGTTGAAGCAATTGACTTTTCCCAGGATAAAAGTTTTATAGGGCATCCCAAAGGGATGGCAACAACGTCTTTCATGGCGCTGGCACAGGCATTTGGCAACTATGGCATGAGTGCCATTCTGATCTACTATCTCTATGAATCAGCGTCAAAAGGGGGGCTTGGATTTAGCCAGGCTAATGCCGCACAATTTGTTAGTGTATACGGCTCATTGTCATTTATGGCAGGCATTGTCGGAGGATATGTGGCCGATCGCCTTATTGGTATACGCAAGGCTTTATACATTAATTATGGAGTGAAGACAATCGGTTACCTTATGTTGGCTTTTCCAGGTGGTCCGGCGCTATATTTTGCCAGCCAATGCTGCCTATTGGTGGCATCCATGTGTGCAGGCACTAGCCTTTATGCTTTGGCCGGTAAGCTTTACAACAAGACTGACGGCCGTCGGGACAGCGGTTTCAGCATTATGTACATCATGAACAATGTTGGTGCTGTCGCTCCAGTGATTACAGGTACCATCGCGCTTATGCTGAATTATCATGCCGGGTTTTTATTCGCAGCGGCTATTCAGGGGCTTGGTCTTGCCGTCTATGCGGTGACTGCCAACAAAGTATTTGGTACTGCCGGTATGGAACCGGATGACGCCGCTCCAGCCAGCGAGAAAAAAGGGCTTATTTTAAAAATAGTGGCATTTTTGGTGGCCTTGATCGTGATTATTGGCGGTCTGTTTAAGACGGGTACTCTTACTCCAACCTCATTTTGCAACAGCATCAGTGCGATTAGCATTTTTATTCCTGCTTGCTATCTCTTCATCATTATTACCAGTAAAAAAACTTCCCGGGAAGAAGCAAGACGGATTGGACCGTTTATTTGGATATTCGTTTGCAACTGTTTTGCTCAGATGATCTGGTGGCAGTCTACTTCCATTTTAGCCATTTATGCTGCTGAGCGCGTGAACCTCAATTTCTTGGGTTTTACGATGACGCCAGCTTCTTTCCAAACGGTTCCCGCAATTCAGGCGGTCATCTTTGGCAGTGTGTGTAGCTGGCTTTGGATTAAACTGGGCAACAAGCAGCCTTCAACTCCATTAAAATTTGGTATTGGCACAATTTTCTGGGGACTCGGTCCACTGTTTATGGTTATTCCATTTCTTCTCTATCCGGCGGATGTCAAAGTAAGTCCAATGTGGCTGATTGTATTCTATTGTTTGATTATTTGGGGCGAAGCGATGACCTCACCAGTTGGTATGGCTGCTGCCAGTGCAGTAGCTCCCAAAGCATTTACTGCGCAAATGATGACCGTATGGCAGTTGAGTCAGGCCACTGGTGCCGGCTTAAGCTCGTTGGCTGTCAATTTTTATCAAGTCGGCCACGAAGCTGAGTATTTTACGGGCATCGGATTGGTAACCTGTCTTGTCGGACTTTCACTCTGGATTTTTCACAAAAAGGCAGCGGCGCGGCTTTTGGGTACAAACGTGAATGCTTAGTAAGTAGCGTTGCTCAGGCTGGCAGTTCCAGTTTAGCGGCCCGGGCGCGTTTTTATTAGCTCTTCATTACGAAAGGAGTAGTAATATGATTATTTTAGCGCGAAATTTGATTACTGGCGATGGTGTGACCTTGTTGAAAGATGGCGCAGTTGCCATATCCAAGGGGAAAATCCGGGACGTGGGGTCGGCCCGAGAGGTAACGGCCCGCCATCCCGGCGAAAGTATGGTAGATTACGGGGAGGCCACCATTCTTCCGGGCTTGTTTGATATGCATGTGCATTTGGGTTATTATTACAGTCAACCTGATCTTGATAACTACGATGATTTTATGATTGCTTATTACGCTGCTAAGCAGGCTAGAATTGCTCTTAACTTAGGAATCACTACCGTTCGGGATCTTAGCTCGCCCCACAATTTGTGCAAGCAGTTGCGTTTGGCGGGAGAAAAGGACTATACTACGGTTCCGCGGATTATTCATACTGACGCCGGCATTTGTATGACGGGTGGTCATGGTCATACTGATGGGATTGAAGAGGTTGACGGAGCCGATAATATCCGTTCAGCTATTCGCCGCCAGCATCGGGACGGGGCTGACTGGATTAAGCTGCTGACGAGTCACCGTTCTAATATCCCAGAATTTACACAGGAAGAATTGAATGCAGCGGTAGATGAATGTCATCGTCGCAACATTAAGACCGCTGTTCATGCTGGCACCCAGCCGTCTATTGAGATGTGCATCGATGCTGGTTTTGACACAATTGAGCATGGTACGTTTATGACGGTAGAGCAGGCTGAAAAAATGGTGAAAAATGGTCAAGCTTGGACGCCGACGATTACCGCTTATACATATCTGTACGAATACTGCCGAAAGATCGAAGCAGAAGGTGGCGATCTTTCCAATCCGGTAGCCGCCACTGCTGCCAAAGATTGTGCCTATTTTCAGCCGGCCGCCTGGGCCTATCGGGATAATTTTAAAAAACTGTGTGCTACTGGCGTCACCGTGCTTGCTGGCAGCGATATGGTCCTTTATGGTGCGCCGCCGCTGCCAATTAACCAGGAATTGGGCTATATGGTAGCGTACGGTATCACGCCGCTGGAGGCAATTCGTACGGCAACTGTGAATCCCGCCAGAGTGCTTGGTTTGGAAGATGTTACTGGACAGTTGGCCGAAGGCTTGGAAGCCGATATTCTGGTTGTCGAGGGCGATGTTGCTAAGGATATTACTGCGCTCAAAGATGTCAAATCCGTTTATCTTGGCGGCAAAGAGGTTTATGGGGGGCACTAATAGAGAAATTTGGAGGGAGTACTATGGAAAAAGAGTTGCTTGCATATATGGAGAAAGAGGGACTGGATGGATTTTTCATCGCAACGAAGGCAAATGTGCGCTATATCAGCGGGTTTACAGGAGCTGATTCTTATCTTCTGATTACGAGGGAAAAATATTATTTTATTACTGATCCCCGCTATACCGAACAGGCTGGCATGGAGTGTCCGGCTTATGAACTTTATGTCTGGCGTGGCGCGGGTAAGACCGTGGGCGATGCCGTCGGCTGCTTGGCAGAAAGGCATAATCTTAAACATATCGGATTTGAGGGCGGTGCAATGAGTTATACCCAGTACAATGATTTCAGCAAGGTCATTCAGGCTGAACTTGTCTCAACTACCGATGTGATTGAAAAGATGCGCTCAATAAAAACTCCCCAGGAAATCGAATATCAGCGGGCGGCTTGTGAAATCGCCTGCCGGGCTTTTGCTAGAATTATCAAGGATATTCGCGTGGGTGTTACCGAAAAAGAACTTGCTGCTAAGTTGTCTTTCTATATGGTTATGGAAGGTGCTGATACGCAGCCTTATGGCAATATCCTGATTTCGGGAGCCAGGACTTCCCTCTTGCATGGCATTCCGTCCAGTAAAGCGGTGGAGTACGGTGATTTGGTGCTTATGGATTTCGGCTGTCAGTATAACAGTTATATGTCTGATATGACCAGAACCGTGGTTGTCGGCAAGGCGAGCGCCAAACAGCGGGAAATATACGACCTGGAAAAACGAATGGTAGAAGATTCACTGGCTGCAATGAAAGCGGGTGTACCGCTTAGCGACGTGTATAAAGAATCAATCAAGGCAATTGAAGGTACTGCTTATTTCGACTACCATTACTCTGGAATCGGGCATGGAATTGGTCTTTTTGTACATGAAATTCCATTTATGGGTCCGAACAGCGACCAGGTTTTGGAAGCTGGCAATGTTCGCACCATTGAGCCGGGTATTTATATTCCAAATTGGGGCGGCATCCGGATCGAGGATCAGATTCTTATAACAGACGATGGCTATGAGAATCTGATTAGTACTACGCATGATTTGATCGAACTGTAGTTACGAAAGAATTCCTTGTTTTTACAACATTCCACTTTGGTTATAGTCGAGTGGGATGTTGTACTTTTTTTATGTCCTAGGTATCAATAAAGCTAAAGTATAGTATCAAATAGTCAAAGTTCCACTTTATGGGTGTGTATGATATTATTCGAAGTAACGGTGGCGGTCATACAAATAGGATTGGAGGAATTGATTATGAATCATATACTCGGATTTATTGGCTCAGGGAATATAGGACAAGCCATGTTAGGTGGAGTCTTAAAAGCCAAACTGTTAGATAATAGTCAAATTATTGTATCAGATGTCGACCAGCAAAAATTAGAATTTGTACACAATACTTATGGGATCAAAACGACGGATGATTCAAGAGTATTAGCGGCAGAGGCGGATGTTATTATTTTGGCAATTAAGCCTGGCATATATGATGTCGTGTTACATTCGATTAAGGATCTCATTAATAAGCACCAAATTATTGTGACCATTGCTGCTGGTAAAAGTATGGCAGATGTAGAATCAATTATTGGGGCAGATACCAAAATTGTGAGAGCAATGCCAAATACTCCAGCTTTAGTTAATGAAGGAATGACAGGATTATGCTGCAATGCAAACGTTTCTGCTGCTGAGTTGCAGGAAATCAAGGTGATTTTCGAAAGTTTTGGTCAAGCCGAAATCATTTCTGAAGCCTTGATTGATACTGTCGTCGGCATTGGAAGCTCCTCTCCTGCTTATGTTTTTATGTTTATTGAAGCTTTAGCTGATGGCGGAGTGAGAGGCGGAATGTCAAGGAATACTGCTTATAAATTTGCGGCACAAGCTGTTTTGGGGTCTGCTAAAATGGTGCTTGAAACAGGTCTCCATCCAGGAGCGCTTAAAGATATGGTTTGTTCACCAGGCGGTACAACTATTGAATCAGTAGCGTCACTTGAAAATGATGGTTTTAGGTCTGCCGTGATTAAAGCAGTCAAGGTTTGCACGGATAAATCAAAATTACTAAGTAGTAAATAACATGAAATTATTGTTTGCTGGTCAGCTAATTCCAAACCAAACCGAAGCAGGAAAGTGGAAGTTTTAGATAGTTTTATGGCTGATTAAAAACAAGTTGATTAAAACAAACGAGGAGGAATTTTAGAAATGAGCAATGGATATTTTCAAATTACACTTCCAGAAAATGAGCCTGTAAAAGGTTACCTGCCAGGATCACCCGAAAGAGCTGCTTTAAAGGCTGAACTTGACAGACAATTAGCTAACCCAATTGAAGTACCGATGATTATTGGTGGCAAAGAAATTCGTTCAGGGAATAAAGCAAAGATGATTTGTCCCCATGATCATCAAAAAGTACTTGGTGAATATTATATAGCTGGTGAAGCAGAGCTTCTTAGGGCAATCGAAGCAGCTGAAGCAGCAAAAGCAGAATGGGAAAACATGTCTTGGGAGCATCGAGCTACTATTTTCTTAAAAGCAGCCGATTTATTAACAGGAAAATACCGCGCCAAATTAGCTGCGGCTTGTATGCTTGGACAAAGCAAAAATCCTTACCAAGCAGAAATCGATGTTATCTGTGAATTGGCTGATTTCCTGCGCTTTAATCCTTACTATGTACAAGAAATTTACAAGCAGCAGCCCAACAACAGTGCGGGTGTTTGGAATCGTGTTGAATATCGGGCCCTTGATGGTTTTGTGGCTGCGATTACGCCGTTCAACTTTACGTCCATTGGTGGTAACCTGCCTACAGCTCCCGCGATGGTTGGCAATACTGTTTTGTGGAAACCATCATCAACAGCTGTACTATCCAACTACTATTTCATGCAAATCCTTATCGAAGCGGGTTTGCCTGCAGGAGTTATCAACTTTGTACCTTGTAAAGGTGTTGACTTCGGTAAAGTTGTCGTCAGTCATCCCAAGATGGCAGGCTTCCACTTTACAGGTTCTACTGCTGTATTCAACGGGATTTGGAATCAAGTCGGTGCCAACATTGACAAGTATGTTACTTATCCTCGCCTTGTGGGTGAGACGGGTGGTAAAGACTTTATTTTTGTTCACGAATCAGCCGATATTGAAGCCCTTACCTGTGCCATCGTTTTGGGTGCATTCGAATACCAGGGGCAAAAGTGTT
>NZ_JAHGVE010000030.1 GCF_018835585.1 Pelorhabdus rhamnosifermentans | reverse complement strand
GATAACTCGCTACAGAATTTACCACCTGAAGCATTAGAACGACTTGAAGAATTCAAAGAATTTATCCGCCTTAAATATGCCAAAAAACCTGCTACTGATAAATAGCAGGTTTCTCTTTGTAAAATCTTTGAACAAACATAAGCAATCCTCTACCCCGGCCTAAACCGAGATAGAGGATTTTTCCATCACATGACACCAATGGCACGTACTATAGCCGATACTCAAAAACACAGGCTTGTCTTCGCGTTTGGCGTTCCGATTAATAGATCCTACTAAAAGCTTATAAGAGATTTTGGTAGTTTATATTGGATCATATCAGGTAAAACTATATTAGATAAACTACAGGGGGTATGACTGTGAATAATCAGATGTTAATGTGGTCTATATTGGTTCTGCCATGGTTTACTTTGTTTTTTATGAATAAAGAAAGCACAAAGCGTTTTATTCCTGTCGCTCTGTTCTCTGCGCTTACTAGTGTATTAGCTGTAGAAATGGGGGAAAATCTAGGATGGTTTATTTATGGAGAAACAACTTATCCACTAAGGACATCTTTTTATATTATCTTCGGATTAAATTTCGTCACTACTATGTGGCTTTTTTACTTTATTTATGGCCAATTTTTGAAATATATGGTAATTGATATAGTACTAAACTTTGGATTTATATATTTATTTCATGTCTATTTCCTTGGCAATAGGGGACTTTTTCATGAAGTAGGTATAACTCCTTTAATAAATGTATTAATTACTACTATTGATGGTGCTTTAGTATATGGTTATCAAGTGTGGCAAGAAGGTATTTTTGTTTGTTCTGAAAGAACTAAGAAAACAGAGAGAACAAAAAATTCGCGAATCTTACAGCCAGAAGCCGCCAAACCATTAGACCATGAAAAACAAGAGGATGATGAACATTAAAAAAGCAACAAAAAAAGCCGTGCCATTTCTCTTAAAGAAAACATAGCCCAGCTTTCACCTATTAATGTTGATACAGCTCAATAATATTGATCTCAAAATGTTACCTTAGTGTACATGGCACCAATAGCAGGTGCTATAGCCTATGCTAAGAAAAATCGGCTCGTCTTCTTTTTCAGCTTTATCGGATGCTTCTGGCTCCCAAGTATACCAATCTATTGGGTTATAAGCATATGCCAAATATGGCGACTATTTCAAAAATTAAATTTTTATACCTACTCGATTTACGCAGTAATCAGTAATCGTAAATATTATGAAATTTTTAGCTTTTTTGCTTGCGTACTGTAAGTTTATTGGAATTATAACAATGTCAAACATAATGACAAATAGTTTGCTCCACTTCTTTCAACCATTTTTCGATGCCCACATTAACTTATTATTGTACTTGTGCCTTATTTGGGGACGTTGGGGTCAGGCTTGAGTTATATAAAAAATTGATTTATATAATTGTTTGTTTTAATTGATGTTTCATGTTTAAAATAGGTTGGCTATCTGTTGGCCTACATTTGAGGCATAAGCCACTGCCACCGTCATCCCTAGAAGAATAGAAACTTTTGCATATCCCACATCTAGGCGTTACTGGTTTTACATTTTCGTTCATGCTCTCACCTTCTAAAGTTATGTAAACTAATTTCTATATTAATCGTATCCTCTTGCTCACCCTGCGTAAACAGGTCTAATGCATTTTTATACAAAAAATAAGCCTAGTCAAAATTTTGACTAGGTTATTTGCGTTTTCATTAACACTGTATTATGTTAAAACACCCACTCCATTTATAAGAGTAGGTGCCTTGTTTAATATTTAACATTGTTCTCTAAATATTCAGCAGTAAATTTTATAGCTTGATTTGTTAGTCCCTCACATAAATGAGGCGGATTATCCGACTTAAATCCCTGTGGACGTAACTGCTTGCATAACAAGCTACTAAATTTTTGTTCGAATTCTTTTGCAAAACAATAACATAAATCAACTATTTTTTCTGTTTCTAATTTATTTTCCTTTCCAAAAATGCCTATAAACATCAAGGAACCTTCTACCAAACCACACTGTGCACCAAATCCACCAGCGCCATGCATACCAATGGCGGAATTGACTACTCGCTGGTCTAAATTTAAGTCATGTAACTCTGATAATATCTTAAGCATAACTGTTGCGCAATTAATATCTTCTTCCCAATAGTAGCTATGCACTTTCTCCCGAATGTACGCTTCTATAATCATTCCTCACCTCCCACTGAAAAAATTCATTTAAATACAGGTCTTAAAAAACTACGTTCAAAACTGAAAATACAACGAGCTTTTTCTGCAAAATCAAAAGCAACCTTACATTCTTCATCTGTTTTAATTATTTCTCTGTAACTCTCATATTCAGCAAGACTCGGAAAGCTAAATAATGCATAGGCAACATTATTCGCTCCTTCATGTGGCAAAAAGTATCCATGATGAACTCCGCCTAGTTTATTCACAAGTTCTATCCACATCTTTCCGTATTCCTCAAATTCCGCCACTTTGTGAGGATCAATAATATATCTTAAATAAGAAGTAACCATACGTAATCCCCCTTTTTATATATTGAGAATGCTTTGGGGTATTCATATAACAGTATCAATAATAAATGTTGTTGACGTTTCAATTATTCCATCTAATTGCCATACACGATCAAGTATTTTTGTAGTATCCTCCGGCGCTGAAATTCTCGTTTTTACTAACACACACCATTCGCCAGCCAGACGGTGACACTCTTCTATAACGACTCCAGCTATTTCCACATTGGCAATCTCGTTTGCAATTTGAGCGAAATAGCCTCCGTTTATTTTTAAAAATATTAAGCAGCGAATGCATGGTTTAACTTTACGCCAATCAATTAATGCCCTATACCCAGTTATTATCCCCTCCATTTCTAACTTCGCAATTCTTTTATGTATGGCCGGCCTAGACAAATGTAATATTTCAGCAATTTCCTCGTGACTTATCCTTCCATTACGTTCTAATATTTTAACGATCTCCATATCAACACAATCCATAAGCATCCCCTTCAAATTGTATCATATTTAGCTAGTAATTTAACTATAAGTAATATTTATCAATGTTATTTCTACTAATGGTAACTAATTCTTTATATTATTGCTTTATCCTTTAGTAAAAGTGATAAAGTTATAACAAAATAATTAATCTTCATTACGATTCGTAAAAAATCACATAAAACTACTATTATGTTCTTAGTACGACGGGGTCAGGCTTGAGTTATATAAAATTGACTTATTTACTCCCCTTCAACATTAATCGACTGCTGCCAAATTCTTGTTATATTAGCTGGATCAATTTGGAGTACTTTTGCTAACTGTGCCCTTGTCATTAGATTTCTCTCTATCGCTTCATAAATCAGTCGTTTCTGGCCGCTACGATCTGTCGTATTCGACATTTCCCTACCAACTGTTCCGGACCACTTGTTCTTTGGTAGCAATTCTCTTTTACCGAAACCATATTATAGACTCCTCCGAAAATTACACCATTCAAAAACCTCTTCGGGCAACTCAAAAAAATTTTTGAAAAAGTATTGCTACTAAAAAAGAAGCATGCTATATTTATAGTAGCATGCTACAATAAATATATGGGAGGTGCGATTATGCCAGTAATTACAGTGAAAATGGGAAAAGCTTCGGTTGAAAAGAAAAAGGAGTTGATTGAGAAATTAACTTCTGCAGCAACTGAGGTTACCAATATTCCTGCAAGCTCTTATACTGTCTTTATTGATGAGTTTGAGTATGACAGTATTGGTGTCGGCGGTCAGACGTTAGCTGAAAAATTCGCGACTAAGTAAGATATCTAAAACCCCCCCCTCTTCTATCACGAGGGAGGGTTTTAAGTATCTTACCTTATATTGAGAAAAGCTATATAATATATATTACTGTATATTATACATTAAGGAGGAGTCAATATGTCAATTCCACGTCCAGGTAAACCGGTTAGAGGATCACAATCGGGGTCTCCAATTATGGCTCTTTTTGATCTTTTGGGTAGGAGTTGGGCTATGGGTGTCATCTGGAATTTGCAAAATGGCCCCTCAACCTTCAGAGAGCTCCAGGAACGGTGCGAGTCGATCTCACCTTCTATACTGAACGGCCGTATTAAGGATCTGAGGGAAGCTGACATTGTAGAGCGTACGCTTGAAGGTTACCAGTTGACTCAACGAGGTAAGATGCTCATTGAGTTACTTCTCCCGTTTAAGGACTGGTCACTAGTCTGGTCAGAAGAAGTCTTCAACTTTACCAAACACGCTATGTTTAAGAAAGAAGTTAAATGATGCTTTACCCTTGTCGTAAGCACAGTTATCTAAAGCGTTCAACAAAAGACAAGGGGGCGGTGGAAGCGTCTTAAACTCACGACACTTCCACCATCCCCTTGCCATGTGAAAATCGTTGCAAAACAATCAGTAGTCAGTACGGCTTGGCGTTTGGGAGGAACTAATATTCGAACTCCTATTGAAAAGCTTGTCGACCATCCTACCAATCGCTACAGGATTTACCACCTAAAGCATTAGAACGACTTGAAGAATTCAAAGAATTTATCCGCCTTAAATACGCAAAAAAATCTGCTAAAAAGAAATAGCAGGTTTTTTCTTTATCTGTTTATTATGACTCAGTTTTAAATCCACCTTATCCGCTTAGCTAGACTATTGTAGGCGGTCTAGTCAAAAATATGTTGTTTCTCACAAGCTTCTAAAAAGGGCTTTCGTAAAAAATTAGTATCTGAATAGGGATATCTTTGGGCACTCGCTAATTTGATCGCTAAAAATTCACTTGGAGACTTATCACCACATTCATCGAGTATCTGTTCAATCCAATATTTAGCATCATCGCTGCAACACTTATCCTTATAACGTTCTTCAATACTAAAGAGTTCATTCCAGGTTTGCAGTTCTTCCGCCAAAATAACAGGACCAAAAGTAATGCTTATATCGTGCGGGGCTAGATGCGCAATATCAAATGGAATTATAGACTTGGATTGTAAAATGAAGTGCGACAACTAATAAAAACAAAGCTCACAGAGCTAACCTTCGTGTAGAATGAAGTTACCACACACCATTCAACGGAGGTTACCCTATGAATACGGTTACCCTTGGAAAAGTCAGTTTTAAAACCATTTATAACTGGATATATCAAGGTAAGTTTTTTCTAAACGAAAAGGTACTCCGACACAAAGGAAGTCGCCGTCGTCCGCCAGAAAAGCGTGGCAAGTTTGCAGTAGGCCTATCGATTTCTGAACGGCCTGAAGAGGTGAAGGACCGACAGACATTTGGGCATTGGGAGCTTGATTCTATGGTTTCAAGCCGTGGAAAAAATAAAGGTTGCTTTGCTACATTTGTAGAACGAAAAAGCCGTTTGTATACCGTTCTAAAAATGAGTGATCGCTCTTCCCATAGTATGCAAAAAGCAATCGAATATCTCTGTAGCGTCTTACCATTGAAAGCTTTTAAAACTGCAACGACAGACCGGGGTAAAAAGTTTTCCTGCCACGAATCGGTAAAAGAAAAGCTAGGAATTGACATGTATTTCGCAGCCCTTACTGTTCTTGGCAGCGGGGCAGCAATGAAAATTCCAATGGATTGCTCAGAGAGTTTATCCCAAGAAAACCGACCTTTCGCTGGTAAATGAAACGGAACTTATGCACAATCTGTTTCTGATTAATTCAAGACCACGAAAATGTTTAAGCTGGAAATCTGCTATTGAAGTCTTTTTACACGAAGTGTCGCACTTGACTTGACAATTCGCTTTTAAAAAACTTTAAATCAGGTTTAATATTATCTTTTATAATAACCTCATCAAAAGCCTTTGCCTTAAACAGCTTAACCGTCCCACGACCCGAAGAACAATGTGAATTTTTTTAACGTTAGCGTTTTGCCTTTTTTCGGCTTAACTGCTTCCCTTTTTATGAAACTCTAACGTTCAATATATAGTCTTTTTTAAGAATACGGAATGAAAATGGCTTTAACTGCCTTGCTTGTTAAATTAATTAGGTTCCTAAATATTTTTTTATTGACATAGTCTCTTATTAGCAGTATATTTTATTTAGGTACCTAATTGTTTTTCTTGAAAGTGAATACATCTCGATCGCAATGCACTTCAAGGCTGGAGGGAAAAATGCTAATGAACATTCCTGAACTGCAACAAAAATTTAACGGTCAATATAAACTGACACGGCAACGTGAGATCATTTTCCACACCCTTACCGACCATGCGGGTCGTCACCTTAGCGCCGAAGATATTTATAATACTGTCCGTCAACAATATCCAGAAATCGGGTTGGCAACCATATATCGTGCCATGGAATTATTTAACAATTTAGGTATTGTGCAAAAACTTGATTTTGGTGATGGATGTCATCGCTACGAATTATGTGACCACCATTCTCGCCAACATCATCATATGATCTGCATAGTTTGCGGTAAGGTAATTGAAATGGCAGGTTATTTACCAGATAAATTTGAACCTGACATAAGTCACATGAATGATTTTTCAATTTTAGACTACCAATTATATTTTTATGGTTACTGTAAAGAGTGTCAATCCAAGTACCGTAAGTAACGGTACTTGTCATACCAATATGGAGTGTGGTTCCAGTATGGTTAGAACTAATCTTATAACAAAATTAAACAACAAAACAACTGCATCATTGCTGGCAATCCTATCGAATTGTATATTAATTTCCGTGAAATTTTTAATTGCCGGAATCAGCGGCTCTGTGAGTATCCTCTCCGAAGCAATCCATTCCGGAATGGATTTACTGGCTTCTCTTATTGTATTTTTTTCAATCCGCTTATCTGCAGAACCAGCTAACGAATCCTTCCCTTTCGGTTATGGGAAAATCGAAAATATATCTGCTCTTTTAGAGGGAATACTCCTGTTTGCAGCCGCCTTGATAATTATTGCAGAAGCCATCCCCAAAATTATATACCCAGTGGAAACTGCAGAAACTTATCTTGCTATAGGCGTAATGTCTATCTCCACTGTAATTAATTTTTTAATTTCATCCCATTTATATAAAGTGGCAAAAAGCGAAGATTCAATGGCCCTGGCAGCGGATGCCGCGCATCTAAGAACTGACACCTATTCTTCTCTTGGCGTTGCAGTCGGCATCATATTAATGCGAATAACCGGACTTCATATTATTGATCCAATTATCGCGGTCATCGTCGCTATGCTGATTACCAAAGCGGCTTACAATTTGAGTCGAAATGCATTGGTGCAACTCCTTGATGCCAGAATACCGCCAGAACAATGTTTAAAAATTAAAGAAGTTCTGGAAAGATGCCAAGATAAGATCATTAATTATCATGAAATTAAAACAAGAAAAGCAGGAAATAACACGTTCATTAATCTGCACATAACAGTAGATAAGAATTTAACCGTAAAAGAATCCCATGCTTTAGAAGATTTTATCGAATCCGAATTGGAATTAGTAATAAAGAATGCCTACATTAACATACATGTAGACCCATCGTAACAACTCAACTTACCCTAAAGCCTTGAGAGCTGTCATCAAAATCTTTCTTCTCCGTTAATTTGGGAAAGGTTCAAAACAAGGCAGTCAGTTAGCACCGCCTATTCCGTTATCCTTTATTCCCAAGCCTTACGGGAAGGCGCAGTTGAAACAGATTAACTGGCTCCTATCATATAAACCGGCCACTTAATTTCACTCCTCCTTATTTTGTTTTAATTCGGATTCATTATAACAGAAAACATTTCACTGAACTGTCTTGCAGAGGGCTACTTTGCAAATGAAATGTTCAACGGGGTGACACAAACAGCAAAATGAACTTTATTTCTGGAATGTATGAGGGGTATTATGCATCAATTAATAGTCTTCCTTATAGTTGCATTTATATTTAGGCTCCTACATATTTTTGTTGACAAGGAGAATATTTAGCACTATATTTTATTTAGGTTCCTAATTATATTAGTGAATGGGAGGACTCCAAAATGCAAACCGCAACTGCTAATCAATTATATAACGCCCTGTCCCGCTTAAGCCGACACATCCATCGAATGGAGCACTGGATGGCTGGTGATGTATCAGAAGGACAAAAACTGCATAGTGGGCAAATTCGTTTATTATCGCTCATTTCGCAAAACGACGGAGCAAGTCAGAAAGATTTGGCCGAAGAAATGGATGTTCGTCCGTCTTCTATGACAGAGATGTTACTTAGAATGGAACAAACTGGTTTGATTACACGCAAACAAGATGAAAATGATCAGCGTGTCATGCGGATTTTTCTAACGGAAACCGGGAAAAAGGCAGCCGTGCAATCCAGTGTTACCACTCATGATCTAACAACAACAATGTTCAATTGTTTGCTACCAGAAGAACAAACCCAAATGCTCGCTTTCGTGGAAAAAATTAGCGCCAGCATAGAAACCCTAGTCGGATCTGATGCGCATGATACTCATCACCACGGGCACCATGGACAACAGGGACATCATCATCTCTCATTCCATTCAAAAAATCGCGATCCGCATAGCCATTTCTGATATTTCTTGGCTTATACTACTGAGAAACTCCGATATGGGTTACCAAATCAGCGCCATGTGTAAGCAATGCGGAAAATGTCAAAGCGTTTGCCCAGTTGGCGCGATTGTAATAAACAACGGCCAGTATGAGATTATTCCAGAAAGATGCAAATCTTGCGGTGCTTGCGCCTCGGCATGCCCCGTAAGTGCAATAAAACGTTCTGGAATAAATGCGTTCAACAATCTAATCGAAAAGATATTCGGCAAAAAGCATTTACATCGTGCCGGTCATACACAGCAACACTCCCGCATACACATCGACACCGTTAAATGTAACCCGACTTATGTGCTTCCTCTTAAACTAGTTAGCTTCAATGCAGACAGATCAGCCTGCACATATAAGAGCCTTTTCTAAATGCTGATTAAGCGCTTCTTATTTTTTCACTCAGATACTTATCAACGCACCTCCATCGGTTCGCTGATGAGAATTTAAATCATATTTACATCACTAGAAGGAGGCTTGGTAACGTTGAAAACTTATAAAGGAATCCTACTTGCAGAAGGATTGAAATTCAGCATAGTCGTGGCTAGATTCAATGAATTTATTACTAGCAAACTTCTGGCCGGAGCTATTGATGCTCTAGAGCGTCATGGTGTTCCTAAAGCCAACATAGAATTGGCCTGGATTCCAGGAGCTTTTGAGATATCCGTGGTGACAAAAAAATGGTGACAAAAACTAATTATGATGCCGTCATTTGCCTTGGCGCTGTAATCCGTGATGGCACCCCGAATTTCGACTCTATTTGCGCTGAAGTTACAAAAGGAGTTGGTCAGATAAGTCTGGATAGCGGTATTCCCATCATTTTTCCCTATTTCAACAATTAGATTTTTATAAGTCAAATTCCCGATATCTCAAGCCTGCCCCCAAAGTTCCCCCCAAAAAATATATTTTTGCCATATATCTCTCCCCCAATATCGGGTATATCTAATAATATGGTAATTACTTTCCCTATAAAAACAAAAAGCTCCTGCCAATCAACAGGAGCCTGATCCGGGCGAGATCGCCGAGGTAGAGAGCATACGGCACATGTCGTCAATCAGTTTCTCATTTACAACATCCTCATTATTCTCGGAATTGTTCCGAAACCAGTGACGAACCGATATTCTTCATGGCAGTGTGCAGATCTTTTCTTTCATGCGCCGATTCGTTTCGCATACCGGCAATGGCAACTAAATCTTTAACATCAAATTCCAGCAATTGAAACATGTTTTTCGTGTAATCATAATACGACTGAAACAGGCTGGAGTCAGGATTACCCTGATTAAAAACAAGAACCAACTTTTTAGCAACACTTGTTTCCTTGAATTGCGGAGAGAATCGTGGATGGTATTGTGCGAACAACCTGTCGGTGAATATTTTCGCCTGGGCACTCATCTGCCCCATGTAAGTTGGTGAGCCGAGAACAAGAGCATCGGCATGCTCAAGCGCGTCATAGAGTTTCTGCATATCGTCGTTGATAACACATCGCAGCTCCCCATGTTGGCAGCCATAACAACTCTGGCACGGTTTGATATCAAGATCGTTGAAATACCATGATTGGGTTTCGGCGCCTTCTTCTTTCGCACCTTCGAGTATTTTGTTTACTATCCACGCGGTATTACCTTCTTTCCGCGGACTTGCAATAAATCCCATGACTTTCATTTTTTCCTCCTTATATAATAAATTTAGGTTAGTAAAGGCAACCTATAATCCTTTATTAACTGACAAATTATACAAACTAATTGTATAATTTGTTTATAGGTAAAATCTGTCGTTTATCTTCTTGAAATTTTATCTCGTTATCGAAAGACTGACGCCTCTGTCTAACTGCTTACGGATAAGTTGTCTGCATCTTTATTTTCCTTTAAAACAAAGAGTATTGAGCCTTATTATAATACTAAACGCATACACTCTGCATTAGGATGGCTAAGTCCAGAAGAGTTTGAATCACAAAATTCTCAAAAGCCTTAACTTTATGTCCAGTTTTTCTTGACCTTTCCACTATTTGCGAAACTTGCATACCATAAATTTTGTCCTAATTTTTGAGCTTCTCTGTGACGGACATAATTCTTCCAATTTCCAATAGCTTCTAGTGATTCCCAATACGACACCGTTATGCCTATTCCAGCGAAGTAAATATTACTGCATAGTAAGGCGGCTGAGGGGTTTTAGCTATTGCACTCATCGAATCTCTCCTATCATTTTATCCTTTGTTACAAAAAAATTTACTCAATAAATCCTTTTTCACGCATTATGCTTTCATTATCAAATTTCGCCATTCCCGTAAGCATTCTATAGTACCCGATTTTACTATAAAATGGTTCCTTCCCTGGACTTGCATACAAGATAATGTTAATCTTCTGCAAATCTTTGTGAATTTCATCGATAATCAGTCTACCAACTTTTTTCCCCTGATATGTAGGCAAAACAGCAATGTCGTAGATTGCCGCCTGATATGCACCATCGGAAATCGCCCGGCCTACCCCAATCAATAAGTCATTATCAAATACAAATACCACACAGTAACTGTTTTCAAAAGCTTTTCTCGTTAACTCTACAGGATGTGTTGCCAACCCTGCCTCCTGTGATACTCTACAAACCACCTGCCAATCAATATGTTCAATGTTTCTTTGAATTCGATATTGCATTCTTACCTCCTCTTAGTGCATCTGCAAATGATATTTGCCAGCTAATTAGTGATCAGATTTAAGACCAGCGCCACACATAGGAATCAAACAATCAGATGTCTTGCCATTTAATTCACAATACTTTAAATAGGCTGCATAAGTGGCTGCGGTTGTATGTTCACAGTAAACCCCCTTTGCAGCAAGCGCCATTCTCGCTTCCATAATACGATTTTCTGGGGCTGCAATCATTTCGATATTGTACTTGTAGGTATATTCCAAAATTTCTTCACCACGCATGGGTACACCGATGGCAATTCCCTCTGCCATTGTCGAGGTAGGGGTTACAGAAGCTGGATGCTTTTCTCCAGCAAGCACTGCTTTTATAAATGGATCACAGTTTTCGCTTTGAACCGCTACGATATGCGGCATTTTATCAATTACGGCACTTTCAAGAAGTTCTTCTAAAGCCTTTACAACACCGATAAATAGCGTGCCGTTTCCCAGCGGGACAAAGATGTTCGCAGGAATTCTGTGCAGCTGTTCGTAAACTTCGTAAATGTAAGTTTTGGTGCCTTCATAGAAGAACGGATTATACACATGATTTGCGTAATACTTTCCCTCTGTATCTACTTTTGCTCTACAGGCATCTGCACAGTTATCTCTCGTGCCGGGAACAATATTGACGCGGGCATTATGGGACTTGATCATATCGATCTTCTTTGATGAAGTACCTTCAGGCACAAAAATCTCACATTCAATACCGGTTTTTGCGCAGTAGGCCGCTACGCTATTTCCGGCATTCCCACTACTGTCTTGCACGACAGAATTTACACCAATTGCCTTACAGTGTGCTATCAGTACGGCAGCGCCTCTATCCTTGAAGGATAACGTCGGCATGAAATAATCCATTTTAAGCAGTACATCTTCATTAAATCGAATCACAGGTGTCATACCTTCACCTAGGCTTATTTCCCGCCACTGCTCACCTTCCAAAGGCATGAAAGCACGATAGCGAAAGATGCTCCAAGTATCTTGATCGACTAAAGACAGATCAAACTTTTGGGGCTTATAATCCAGTTTCCAAAGACCTCCACAATCACACTTTGCCTTTCGGGTCGTTACATCTACTGATTCCCCGCATTTTGAACAACTATATTTCATTGTTTATTAACCTCCGCAATCGCTTCAATTTCTACAAGGCATCCAAAGTGAAGCTCACCTACAGGTACAACAATGCGTGCCGGTTTGTGTTCGCCGAAGAATTCTGTATAAACCTTGTCAACACTATCCCATTGGTCAATATCTGATACATATACTCTACACTGGACAATATCAGTACGAGAAAGTCCAGTTGCTTTCAGAACGCGCTCCACATTGGCCAAAGCAAGTCTAGCGTGTGCTTTTATCCCGCCCTCCGGCACTTTCCGAGTATCAGGATCGATAGATAGCTGTCCAGATATATACAACATTCCATTTGAAATAATCCCGGGCATGTAATGCCCTTTGTTTTCGCCATCATATTGGGATGTTATCTTCTCCATATGCCACGCCTTTCCTATTTTTTTCCCTTACCTCGTCTAAGTAACTGTAAATAGTTACTTTAGATAAGCCCATACTTGCAGCTACTTTATCAATTGCACCTTTTACCAAAAACACCCCCTTTTCATCCATGAAGCGTATGATTTCTATGTTATCTTTTCTTTTTAAGTTACCGACATCTGTATTCTTGATGATATTGTCAATTAGTTCATCTATGATCGTCAGTACATCTTGATTAGGAACACTATCTTCGGTAGAGGTTGTCTCGGGGGTGGATGCGGGCAGAAAATCATTGAGTCTTTCCTGTATTAGATAAGATACAGTCAAGTCATAATTGATACAGAGCATTCCTACTACTTCGCCTTCTGGATTACGAATAAGCGCGGAAGAAGACTTGACTTTTTTTCCATTCTCCGCTTCGAAGACATAGTTCGCGGTACAATCATCTTTAAATTTCTTGTTGAGCAAGACTTGACGGATGAGATGATCAAATGACTGGCCCTCTTTTCGACCGGTTACAGTGCCATTTGCCACATATACTACCGAACTTTTCGGCTGTGTCAAGTCATGGATGACTATTTCACAATTTTTTCCAAATGTCTGTATAAGCATATTTACTACTGGAATATATGCCTTTAAGATTGGATGCACTTTTATATCTCCTAACCATTTTATATTTTTTTATATGTATTAACATTTTATATAATTATTTATATAAATCATACTGTTTTCAGAGCGTCTCGTCAAGCATTTGCATCTTTGCTTTATATTTTGTTGTTGTTTATGTATAATTTTTTATATAATAATCAGTTTGCCGTAAAGTTTAGAAACAAAGAATACCTCAATCCCGATAACATAAGGATTGAGGTATTCTTGCACCGCTTCTTCTTTAAGTAACGTGTCCCAAATTATTGTAACCATTTCAACACCTTCAACTTTTTTCACGTTTTATTATATCATTTAAACGTGAAAAAAGCATAAGATGACTTTTATACAAGGAAGTATCAACTATCTTGATTTAGATGAACATATTGACAATATATTACTACAAGATCCGTTTCTCCCCATACCATTATTACCGAAAGATTGGAATGGCAATCAGATTCTCAAGCTATTGACCAATCTGCATGATTTAATTGGTAATAAGCTCCGTCAAAACAGTCGATATTACAAGTTCATAAAAAAATAGAATATACTCCACCGTTTTCCTAGAAAGGGATTTGAGGCCAGCTACGCTGCATCTCCAATCGGAGTAGCAAACTACCAGGGACGATGGGGTCAGGCTCTCCCCCAATATCGGGTATATCTAATAATATGGTAATTACTTTCCTATAAAAACAAAAAGCTCCTGCCAAACTAATACAAAATTCAGAAGCTCTTGACATTGCTCATTCGTTTCCTCTACCATTTCTAGCGTCTGCTTATCAATCATAATTTTTTCTGGTACAAAACCTTATAAAAATCATTATCAAGCTTCCGACCTACTTGATGTTTAATTGGCAGCAAGTACAGCGTTTACAAAATCGGCTACATTACAAAACCAAATCATATGCTCAGAACCTGGCCCCCAGTAGTCTTTTATCGCTTTATAGGGGGCACCAAATTTTCTTAACCATTTCTCTTGGGCACGCCTGTAACCGCTATCTAAACAAAATTGATCAATCCCTTGTTTAGAAAGCTTCTCTGCCATAGCAGCGATTAAAGCTGAGCCAACACCTTGGCCCTGATAACGCGGCAGGATGTAAAGGCTGCCCAGTTCACCTACACTATGACACCTTTTCTCCGTGCATTCTCTGATATGCTCACCACATGGTCCAAACGAGATTGTGCCAACAACAATCTCTTCTAGTTTAGCAACTAGGAAATCTATATCTAAGTTTGGCTGAGCAATAGCTGCATCCAACAAACGCTTCTTCTGCATAATTTCACTATTAATAAATTTTTGTTCAGAGCCTAGTCCCTCTTTTTCAAAGGCATCGGCAATTGCTGTTTCAAAAACCTGATATGCTAATATTACATCATCTCGCGTAGGCCTCACGATGTATAAATTATTGATCATAATATCTCCCTTCCAAAAAATCGGCACTTCATCCCATCAATTTCATTGTGAACACTGTTATCGTCGATCTGTTCTACCATGGGAAAAGCTGCTACGCTCTCCATATACCACCTTGTCAATAGTTATAGTAAATACTGTATTTTAAATAACGGATATTCCATTTCATCTTTCATACGAACAAATCCGTATTTCTGATATACTAGTCGCCCCATCTCTGTGGCTTCTAGCGATATTTTCTTGATACCACGATTTATTGCTTCTTGGATTAATAAATCTAATGTCTTACTAGCAATACCACTTCTTCTATACTCAAGTCTTGTATACATATTCATGATATACGCATTTTTTCCACTTGGATTGCTATATGTTGGCATAACTCCGTAAAAACTTATGCCTCCGCAACCTGCAAAATTATCACCATCACATACTAAATATGCTACGTGAGCGTCTTTTTCAAAACAATTTTGATAATATTTATAAGATTCTAGCTCTACTAATGACATATCTACATCATCCGATAGATTATTAGCTGATCGCAAAACTTCTATTCTTGTTTTGGTTAAAATATCAATATCTGCAAAAGTAGCTTTATGAAAAGTTAATTTCATTACAGCGCCCTTCTTTCCAAGTATAATCAAAGCTGTCTACTTTAACCGCTGCTACTTTTTGCATATAGCAACTCGCAAGCTAGCTTTATTTAAAGGATATTCTCGATGATCTTTTTGTATATCCGCAATGTTATTTTTTCAGAATGAACTTTCTCATCGACCTTAACAAAACCACATTTTTCATAAAAGTGGCAATTACGATAGTTTTGAACTGGTGTCTCCAATTCCCACATTTTCACATCTGGATATTTCGTTTCTAAGTACTTTATTGTTTTAGAACCAATACCCCTATTTTGATATTCAGGTATCACCGTCCAAAAATTCCCGTTTCCCTTACTATAAAATGAAAAATTCCCCACTACATGTTCATCTGCAATAATATTATACATGACATCTTAAAATTTTTGTCGTCCTTTGAACTAGAAATACTATGTACAGGCAAAATTGTTAGGCAACGAAGCTTGCAGCCTTCCAACATCGCTGCCACAGCCTTATGATGTCCCTCCAACAATGCACAAGAAGTGACTTTGAAGGTGCCTAAATTAAAAGGTATTCCTTTTTGAACGACAATTATTGAAGCATCGACATCACTGGAAAAAAGCCGGGCGAATTTCAGTTTTCATGGCCAGCACAATCGCATATAGCGCCAACGTAAAAAATAGTATAAATTGACTAGAAGCAGGGAAAAAAGAAAAAATATAGTATTAACAATGAATGACAGTTGTCTCAATCATTTGAGCACTGACTAATTTGAGTATACAATATAGACTCTTTCAAAAGACTGGAGACGATAAACATGGTTAGTTCACTTACAAGAACAGAAGCGCTGAATTTGTTGACAATGTATAACAAAGAATCTTTTCATATCCATCATGGTCTGACCGTAGAAGGCGTTATGAAATGGTATGCAAAGGAACTAGGTTATAATAATGAATCGGACTACTGGGGAACAGTCGGCTTGCTTCATGACATTGATTTTGAACTTTATCCTGAAGAGCATTGCAAAAAAGCTTCAGAACTCTTAAAAGCGGAAAACGTAAGCGAAGAAATGATCTATTCCATCTGCAGCCATGGTTACGGTCTCTGTGTCGACATTGAGCCGAAACACCAGATGGAAAAAATTTTATTTGCCACTGATGAACTAACTGGCTTAATCGGTGCCGCTGCTAAAATGCGCCCCTCCAAAAGCACAATGGATATGGAGCTGTCCAGTCTAAAGAAAAAATTTAAAGATAAAAAATTTGCCGCAGGCTGTTCGCGCGATGTCATAAAAAAAGGTGCAGAAATGCTTGGCTGGGAACTAGATACACTGCTTGAAAAAACACTGCTTGCCATGCGTTCCTGCGAGGAATCAGTAAATAAAGAAATGGAAAAATTCGAGTAAAGCATTTTATTATATATAAAAATGGCAAGACACAGAAATTCTGCGGTCTTGCCGTTTATTCTATTAAATAACCGTTGCATAAGCTGTCCGTTCAATTTCTGACACGTCTAACCGCCGCCCGAGCGGTTTTAAAAATTTCTCCTGATAATAAGAAGGCCCGACATCTTCGATTAGCTTTAGTTTAAAATGTCTTAGAAAATCCGCTACCTCTAACGGGTCAAGTCCAAAATGCCAAATGATGCCATACTTCTCGAGATATCTCACCAGATCTCTTGCCCCTTCAATGTCGGAGTTTTTTTCTACCACACTTTTTAGACGATAGCCGATTGAAGCGAATCGTCAATATACTTGGTGCGACAAACTTGTGAACCATAAATGCCCTTGGTTTTGTTATCACTCATTCTAATCAGCCAATCTCTAATTATTTTGAACTCCGCCAGGAACCGGATAGGCCAATTAAACAGATTTTTGATTACAGGATTGGTAAAAAGCCTGATTTCTTGGGGTTGATACTGTTCAACCAACCGTCCTGCCGCTACGTTAAAGGCGGTTTGCCCGCTTTTTTTATTTGCCACAGCACACACTATCCTTTCTACTCTTAGACTCTAGAATCTAAGTTATGTTTTTAATAGACCTTTCCTATTCTACTACTATCTGAACTTGGTACAAATTTAGGTATAAACCCTTGAATCAATGTATAACTGTCATTAAAAATACGCTTTTCATATGATTTAATCTGCAGCAGTTCTTTCTCTGATAATGCACCATCCTTAAAAAATAATCTTAAGTACTTTGATTGATACTCTGTAGGGTCATGACCTGGAATGACAATTAAATTAGGAATTAATTGATGCAGTCCCACTATATTCTGCACCGATTCGATATAATCCTGAACTAATTCCGGTTGAAGGATTATTGATCTAACTTGTTCTACCGCTAAATGTCGAAGAGTATAGAGTATATCACCACAAAGTAATACCTGATAAGAACCACATTGTATGAACACACTCGAATGTCCAGTAGTATGACCGGGAGTAGGAATCATTACCAAACTATTATCTCCAAAAATATCTTCACATTTAGAAAAATTGTAAAAGGCACCAGAAGAATACGTAACTAACTGCCAATTTCTAATAGGTAAAATTGATTTTGAATATATTTGCGGCACTAGCCCTAAAAATTTTTTATTACGATTTTCCCATTCGATCTTACTTACTATGACTTTCGCATGAGAAAAATATTTTAGCCCCCCGATGTGATCTTCATGGAGGTGGGTCAATATAATCGTACTTATGTCATTACATTCATATCCTAACGCCCTAAGTTGTGCAGGTATCTGTTCTTCAGGTTCTAATATATACTCGTCCTCATCTAAAACAATTTTGGCAACTCCAGTATAGTACCGACTATGCTCGCGAGCTTGTTCCCAACTTATACCTGTATCTACTAATATTGGTCCCCGAATAGGATGTTCTATTAAAAAGCAGTTAATAGGTACCAATATATAATGTTTTTTGTCCGTAGCAAATTTTATGAGCCCCTTTAAACCTGCCCAGCCTTCAAGACCTCCAAAGAATTGACCAAAAGGTACTTTCGTGTAGCCAGTTTGTAATATATGTAATTTCATATCGCCTATCACCCTTCTGAATTGGAATGTAGTTTAAATGAGCTAGAAATATAAGTACTTCAGACTATTCGCAATCCAATAACTCAGATTAGGTTATCACAGTATTGAAGTTTTCATGCTTTTAATGAATGTGACATATCCATGCGTAATAATCAATCTTTATACACCCGTTAGCTCTAATGGATTCGATCTCGCCGGAGCAGTTAAGCAATAAAATAAGCTAATTTATAATTTTTTACATAAATTATACTGTGTTTTATAGATAATTGCCTTCCTATTATTGTTTGAGATTTCATAGCTCAGAGTGCAAAGCAACCTGTTATTTACTCCTCTTAATGTTAAAATTATGTACAATTTTAAAGGCAAGCAAAATATATATATTTACCATAAATTTATCTTGCAGGAAAAAAATTACATTATGAGGAATAAATTAATTAGATTCTTCTATGGAGGGGTTCCAATTGAATATTTTATGGGATTATAAAAGGAAATCCGTTCTCAGAAATTTCAGTATCATATTGTCTATCACAGTTTTACTGCTTGTATCTATACCGACGACAACTAAAGCTGAACCGATGACAACAGAAAACAAAGAAAAAGCCATCGAGTATTACAATAATGGATCCGCCAATTTCAAATTAAAACAATACGAACAGGCTATTTTATCTTTAGACAAAGCCATTGCACTTAATCCAGATTACGATGAGGCATATGGTTTACGCGGTTTGGCTCATGAGCGCTTAAGACAGTATGCACAGGCTATTTCTGACTTCAGCAAAACAATAAACTTTGCTCCCAAGCAAGCCGGAAGATATTATCTACGCGGTAGAGCTTATTTTTTATCTAATCAAGACGGATTAGCCATTGCTGATCTTTCCAATGCCATCTCTATTAATCCTCATATGGACGAAGCTTACTTTTTACGAGGCATCATCAACCAATGCTTAAAACAATTTGAACAAGCCCTCAACGATTTTGATAAAGCCATTGCCATAAATCCAACCCAAGCTATTACCTATTTTAGGCGTGGTCAAACCTATAATGAATTAAAGCAATATCAGCAAGCCATTGCCGATTTTGACCAGTCAATTGCTCTTAGTCCTCAAAATGCAGAAGCGTATTTCGAACGCAGTCTATCCTATTCAGGCATAAAACAATATGAAAAAGCTATTGATGACTGCAATAAAACCATTGCCATTAATCCTAATCATATAAGAGCCTACGGACTTAAAGGAGGTACTTTGCAACTACTCGGCCATAAACAAGAGGCAATTGATGCGTTCAGGCAATGCCTTCGGATTGGAGACAATCCCGTAGTTGTCGCCATTGCCAAAAAAGCACTTATCGAACTTGGCTTCACAGCGGAGACATCGACAATAACAAATCGCGCACCAATGTCAGCGGAAGAGTATCTCAAAAACGGCATGGATAATATGAAATCCGGGCAATATGAGCAAGCTATCGAAAACTATAATAAGGCTATTACCACTAGTACCAATGACACGACTACAGCAATAAGTTATTTTGGCCGCGGCTATGTTTACTACCAGTTAAAAAGATATGAACAAGCTCTCACTGATTTTGATAAGGCGATTGCCGCTAAAAATAATGATGCCATGACTTACAACTTTCGTGCCAAAACCTATATGGAGTTAAAACAATATAGTGAGGCCATAAATGACTTCTACCAAGCAGCAACCTTAGATCCCAGTCGCGCGGTAACGTATTATATAAACGCTGCTTTTGCTCACCTTTTTTTAAAACAATATGAAGAAGCGGTGACTGACTTTGATAAAATCATTGCGCTCGATCCTCAACAAGAAGATGTTTATTACTATAAAGCCAAAACATTAATGGAGAACCTTAAACGCCCACAGGAAGCTATCGATGCCTTTCACCAATACCTCCAGCATGGAACTAAACCAGCATGGATTGCCGATGCTAAAACCCAGCTCAACAAACTTGGAGTTGAGCCTTGATCTTTATTATAAATTGTGTTGACACCAAAAAGTAAGAAGGCAAAGCTCAGAATTCCTGAAGCCTTGCCTTTTCTATTTAGATGGTGCGCCCGGAGGAACGAACTCGCCCTTGCCCTGCAAGACGCGTTCATTTGCACGTACTATAGCCGACACTCAAAAGCACAGAATCCTTGCATCCCTAACTTTCTTGATATATTTACTTCCATACAATAACTGCAGCTTCACCTACAATTACATGCCATTAAAAAACGCAGTTTTTAGGCTCTGATCCCATACGTTATATGTCTTTGCTTCTCTTCTTATCTACTTCCATAACATGCCACGCGGTATAATCGAATTGAAAAATGGCATTAGTCAATAATTTGACCAATGTCATTTAAAGCATAAGTCAGAATCAGTCTGAATCCATTGAAACATCAATAATATAATTATGCTTCTATTTTTCTAGCGATTATGCTATATACCGCATGTTGGTGGGGTATACCGGCCGAGTTGCAGTCTATAATTTGCTCTTCACACCGAAGTATCTCCCAGTCGTGGTAATACCTAGCTAAATCACCAGATAGATAGAAAAGCTCACCCTTTTCCCAGTCAGGAGCAACCTTAACAAACGGCTTTTCAACAAAGATCAAATGTGCGTTAAGTCCACCAACTCGTGTATGTCGCTTATATTTTTCAAAATGATTTTGCCGTTGATCCAATGGCAGAAATTGAAGTGAACCATGAGAATAAATTACGTCATAAGAAGCCTTGAGTTCATATCCGATCATATCGGTATGAAGAATATTAACCTCATAGCCTGATAACTGACTATATTGCCTGATTTTTTCTATACCAGGAGTTGAGATTTCCAACGCATCTACCTGAAAACCGCATTTGGCAAAATAAATGGCATCACGCCCTTCTCCGCTACCAATATCTAATAAACGTTTGTTGGCTACATCTTGCATGATCTCTACAATTTGCTCAGCAAGCAAAGAATGCTGTAGTCCCCAATAATATTCCTGCTTTTTATATTCCCCATCATACGGGCTTGTTTTTTCCATTATGCTCCCCCCTGTCAGTAAACGATCAATTGATACCCCGAGCGTCTTTGCTAAGAGCGGCAGCAATGAGGTATCTGGCAAAGCATTACCTTTTTCCCATTTAGAAACTGCTTGCGGAGTGACATTCAAAATGAAGCTAATTTGTTCTTGCGTATATCCTCTTTCTTTTCGCAATAAGGCAATACGTTGCCCAATCTCGTTATCGTTAAGCATAATTTCTCTTCCCTTTCCAATAATATCAGCACTGACAATGTCATTGTATCTTTGTCTATTGTTAAAGTCCACCAAACAGTAGTTGCAAACACATCTAGAGAATTCAACTAGGAGTTGAATTATTACCATAAACCGTAAAAAAAGGAATCCCCCCTCATTTTACAAGGCGGATGATCCCTTTTCATTGTTACAATATTGCAGTTCTGTCCCGACTAATCTTAAGCGGAAAGTATTTCTTTAATGTACATAGCACCAATGACCTGCAAGAACTCATTATCAGCTAACAAGAATTCAATACTGCCTATTTATCTAAAATCCCATTGCATGTTTTACAATTATCATTTTTTCTGTGGAGGTCAGCTTCTCCAGAAGTTTAAATGCTACTTCTGGAGCGGTTTCAGGACAATAGGAGGTAATAATGTTTTTATCCACGACGATAGGCTCATTTACCACATCAACATCAAATTCTTTCAACTGCTTTTGACGGTATGCGTCCCGCAAATGATAGGTCGTGGCTTTTCGTCCTGTTAACACCCCGCTTTTACCCAAGGGCAGCGCCGCTACGCAAATTGCAGCAATTATTTTGCCTTGTTTATCAAACTCACGGATAAGATTCAAAAATCGTTCATCGTAGGCTTCTTCGTAAAATCCAAATTCCTCAAAACCTCCCGGAATTGCCAACGCATCATAATCGTCAACATTTATTTCATCAATTATTTTATCAACGATGACTGTAATGCTAAAAGTGCTTGTTACCTCTTTTTGAAAACCGCAGGTGATAACCGGCACACCATAGCCATAGTCGGTTCGTGCCCATCCCATGATATCAACAAAAGCGCTGAATTCCATGGTTTCAAATCCTTTCGCCACAAACAATAATATTTTCATTGAACCTCCTCTGTTCATAAAGGATAAATCTTAAGTTACAATTACTATAATTAAATACAACTATTTCAAACAATAACAACTTCCTGCCTACAACATCTGTAAAAGAGTAATACTCATTTTACGGTTCTACCACCTTCTTTCTGTTATGGAAATATGTATGCTTTCATAGTATCATATAGTTAAACTAGCGTAAAATTGAATATTTTAAATAAAACGTTCTATTATTTCGAATTCGCAAGGAGAATAAAGCATGGATTTACGCCAACTAAGAACCTTCCTCTGCATTGCAAAAATGGGCAGCTTTATACAAGCTGCCACTCATCTTGGGTATACGCCATCTACAGTAACCACACATATAAAAAACCTGGAAAGTCACCTAGGTATTAAACTCTTCGACCGCTTAGGTCATAAAATCAATCTAACTTCTGAAGGCAGAACCTTTAAAACCTATGCAGAAAAAATCATTAAACTTGCTGATGAAGCGAAGGAAGCGGTCACACCCTCAAGCACTCCTCATGGAACTATAATACTTGGGACAGCCGAATCACTCAGTACTTATAGAATTCCAACACTATTACAAACTTATCGTCATGAGTACGATAAAGTAGAACTTGTTCTAAAATTTGAGAATTGCAGTAAAATCCGCGATTGTATTCGAAATAATGAGTTAGATATTGCCCTAATCATTAACCGCAAGATTGAAGAGCCAGATTTTATAGTAAAATGTTTGTCGCTTGAACCAATGCTTTTTATTACCGCCCCAAATCATCCCTTTGCTAAAAAAATAATTTCACCACAGAACCTGAGTGAAACATGTCTAATTTTAACCGAACCAGGTTGCAGCTATCGGGCAACAATTGAAACCCTGCTTGATAAAGCCAATGTCCGACCTCGCACCAGCATGGAAGTAAATAGTATAGAGTCTATTAAACAGTTAGTTATGCTGGGCTTAGGTATTTCAATGCTCCCTCGTTTTACTGTTGAAAAAGAACTTCAAAATAACCAACTGGCTGTGGCAGAACCCCATCTACCTCTTCCACTATACATGACGCAACTAATCTACCATAAAAACAAGTGGCTTTCGCCTGCACTACGTGCCTTTATTAAGACAGTTGACCAAACTTTTATTAACTCCTATTTCTAGCAAAAAATTCATAAAATAAGCCTCAACCCGCCTTATAAACTGTCGTAATTAATTGGGTTTATTATATTATATTCTGATAGTAGTGCCATTTTAATAATATCAACCGGATGTAAATTTTATCCCCCCCTCATTCAAGGACAACCTCTGTCAATTCATTGACGAAGGCTGCCCTTTTATTTTGCCATGAATTAAGTTTACAACTTTACACAGAAAGGTATTGACCAAATACACATGTTTTGTCATAATAGATAGCAGATTACGATTCACTATAAATAATGTAAATTCATCTCATTATTCCGACATCATTCATCATTTCTATTTAACACCGATATTTTAAGGAGGATATGTAAAAATGAAACAAACAAATTTCCGATGGTGCTTGGCAGTCTTAATGTTTCTGATTGGATTTATTTCTTATATGGATCGGGTAAATCTTTCGGTAGCTACCCCCGCTATTATGGGCGAATTCGCCTTTACTAAAATCGATATGGGCTTTATGCAAACCGCCTTTTTTGTTGGATATTCTGCCATGCAAATCCCGGGCGGAATTATGGCTGAACTTCTCGGTCACCGCATCGTAGTCACTGCCTCTGTGGCCTGGTGGTCACTCTTTACCGTTTTAACTGCCACGACCACTTCCTTTACCAGCTTCGCTGTTGTCCGTTGCTTATTCGGTCTTGGAGAAGGACCAGTTTACCCAGCTATGGCCAACTGTATCTCTCGTTGGTTTCACCGCGCTGAAAAAGGCTTTGCATCCTCGTTTATGCTAAGTGGTGCTTTTATTGGTCCCGTTTTCGGTCCCGCTATCACTGTATTCCTGATGCTAGCTTTTGGCTGGCGATCAGTTTTTGTTATTTTCGGTGCAGTTGGAGCTTTAATCGCTTTTGCGTGGTATTTTCTCGCTGCCTCCTCCCCGTGCGACAGTCGTTTTGTCAATGCAACTGAACTAGCTCACATTGAAGGGGCGGATAATACAAGGGAGAAAAAAAAGGAACTGGCTCCTTGGCGGAATTTTATGACCTCTCCTCAATTTTGGGCCATAGGAATTCAATACTTCATTACTGACTATATCATGTACGTTTTCCTGGCTTGGCTGCCGCTCTATCTGATGGAAGCCCAACAATTCTCCTTGCAAAAGATGGGCATGGCAGCCGCCTTTCCCTGGGCCGCCATCTGTATTGTAACATTTGCCGCTGCCTTTATTAGTGACAAACTCGTAGCAACAGGATTACCCAAACACAAAGCCCGCACTTGGATGGGAGCCTCCGGTTTAGCCAGTTGCTTTATCGCGCTTTATCTTGGCGCCATGGCTTCCACGCCCTGGCTCAATGTCTTTTGGCTAACTATTTCCCTCGGTTCACTTGGATTAACTTTTAGCGCTTCCTGGGCTGCCTGTACCGATATTGGTGGCAAATTTGCCGGTTCTGTTTCAGGCTGGATGAACTTTTGTGGAAATGTCGGCGGCGTACTAGCACCTATCTTTACTGCTTGGATTGCTACGAATTATGGCTGGCAGTCAGCAATCGTCTTCACCGCTTTTACTGCAGTCATCGGCATTGCCGCCTGGTTTGCTGTAAAACCAGACACAGAAATTGCCCCAAGCAACTCTCCGATGATAAGTGAAGCTGCTGCTGAATCCAGATAAAGTACCGGAGAAATAGATGTAATTTAGACACCACTAGTAGCCTCGCATATTTTTGCGAGGCTGCCTTTTTTTGCACAAATTCACCTGCGAATTTTGTCCGCCAGTCCAGATTGCACTTTGAAAATGTCCGTGGGTTCAATGGTAATTACCACAAATTCGGATCAAAGTGATCTCTGGACTTGTTGATGCCAAACTGCTGCTAACTACACAAGCGGAGCTGTTGAAAATAATCACAGGTTGAGGAAAATTTTAAGATAACGCGTTCTATAATTTATCTATAGTGTCGTTTAAATCATCAAAAATCTTCTTATCACCTGCTTCAACAGCAAGTTGATGGGCTAGTATTTTGGGCAGAGCATCACGATTTTCCTTAGTAACAATGATGAGCTTCACATTTAGATGATTTCGGATTCGATCAGTCCAACCTTTGCTTGCCAGTTTTATAACACCAAAAACCGGTATATTGCCATCCAGAGTATCAATTACTTCCTTTTGAAAAACAAGAGCGTCCTGTTCTAGGCTGCCACATTCATCCATCAAAATCAAGTTTGAACTGGCTCTGGCAGACCTGATCAGTTCAACTCCGTAAGTGTTAAATTTCCTCGTTAAAACCTGGGGTGGCTTATCTTCAAAAAAACGTGCAACAGCATTTTCTTTCCTGAAAATCTTTGGTTCAGTGGCAGAATTCATATATAACAGTTTGTCAGGTAATTCCCGGTCAGGACCGAAGTAGGTTTTAAAGCCCCCCGGAGGGATTTTCAATAGGGAAAGGGTTTTGGCGATTACCGTGCTTTTCCCAACTTGTATTTCACCTGTCAGAAATATATGCATTTATTTACAGATCCCCTTTGATTTTGAATATGCCCATTGATTTCATTATCTACTCTCATCACTTTTTAAAGGCAACCTTTTGCCCAGCAGTAGCTATTTTCAATTTTTCGGCACCGGCTGCAATTCTTAAGGCGCGGAGATTGTCTTTAATTATAAATCCAGAGAGATCTCCAATCCCATAATTGAAAAGCACGGGAGCAAGGGGAGTTCCGGGACCGACCACGGTAATCAATTTGGCGTTTTTTGACAGTTCGAGGAGCCTTGGCAGGGTCTTGTCCACAATGGAGGTACAAGTTAGATACACATAGTCACATTCAGGAAGCAGAAATTCACAGGCAGACATAGGATAATCACTATCCTCCGGGTCCCATTCAATGATTGAAAAGTCACAAATCGGCTCGAAGAGGCTTTCAATGTGTGGGAAATGTCCAACAACTGCCACTTTTTTACCCTTTACTTCATTTTGAGACATAATAAATGGATCAAACTTTCTATCCTCTACTCGCTTGCTATCAGAAAACATCACGCCATTATCTCTTGCCACCTGGGGATTGTTGTAATAGGCATTAATTGCAGCTGCGCCAATCGAGGCTTCCATAAAGTTCCATGACTTCACACAAGTTGCAACGTCCCTCAATGGTAATCCAATAAGATTTTTGGTAAACATGGGCATTCTAGTTTCGTAAGGGCGAGAGGAGGCAATGCCAGAACCGCTCCCGCTGCGGATATAGGAATCATGTTTTCCGCAAATAAGCTCATCCGTAATAAAATTTTTCGGGATTCCTTCGATCAAAGCATCATAGATTTCCCACATGTGAAACTCTCCTTTTCACAACTTAAGTAATTCAGCGGTTATCAGTTCACCGGAACGCAAACAGTTGCGGAGTATCTGCAATGTATTGTCAAGCTTTTCAATGGCCACAAGGCTTTCCCTTTCTTCGTCAGAAGTCTCGATGACCTTATCTATCCCACCATTTTTAATAATAATACGTTTATCGGCAATGAGTGCCAGCAGAGGATCGTGGGTGGAAACAAAGATAATCTTTTCGTTTTTTGCTAAAAGAGCCATGGCCTGCCGCCTATCGATACCGGCATTTTCGATTTCATCAATCAGGACGATTGGGGAACTACTCATATAGACGGTGTCCGCAATCATCAGGGCCCTGGATTGTCCCCCGCTGAGTTGGGTCACTTTTGTCTTCTCAGAAAATTTTTCGCCTGCCAAGTTATTTGCACATAAAAAACATTTTGTCACTGTCTCATTGGCGTTGGGTGTCAGTCTGCTTTTGGCATGAATTTCCAAAAATTCATAGACAGTCAGATCCATGACAAAATTCATATTTTGGGAGAGTTGTGCTACCAGATTGCCATCCATCTCAAAACGCCGAAGGTCATCAAGCTCAGCTCCGTTCACCAGTATTTGCCTGCCTGTAGGAGTATCTCTCTGAGCCAGGCATTCAATATCGTTTAGCAATCTGCTCTTTCCTGATCCCGTCGGACCCACAATACTGATAATCTCTCCAGGAAAAATGGTAAGGCTTACATTTTCCAGTTCTTTTGATTTGTTCATACCGCCATTAATCGTTATGGAGGAGACAGCATCGAAGGAAGTTTCCGTCTGAGTAAAAGCTTCAAGAAACATACAAAATTTCTGTAGTAATTCATTTCTGTCCAAGCCGAATTCTTCGAGGACTTCATCATCCGCTTCCTCCAGAGCCTGAGACATCGGTAGTTCCTTTGAAATGGTGTCCAAACGGAAATTGGCAAGGAAGTCTGTAACAATAGGATAATCCTGTAATAAATCTTTAATGCACCTGCTATTTATAAGAGTCATAAAATCTTGCACCATCATATTTTCTCAAACTCCATTTTCTTCATCATTCCCATCTGATAGGCTTCTCCTATTTTTGTTTCTCCTGTGCAATAGGAGCAAACCGCTGTAGGAATTGTGAACCGCAGTTTCATATCTCTGAGGGTATGAATATCCCGAGCTTGTTGCAAATATTTTGACAGCAAAAATGCACCCTGCCCCGTGATGCCATTGACAAATACGATCTTTGCCATTGAATTCACTTGCTTGATATTAAATGCAAAAACTTCCCGCTCCGCTTGGGAAATGATATCGCTCTTTGTTACAACCACAATATCAGCGAATTTCATCATAGGACCTATTTTGCGTGGCGTGTTTACTCCGGACAAATTATCAATTACACAGATGGCAAGGATTCCGTTAATGTATGGAGAACAGCGGTTGCAGAGGCCGGCACTTTCGGTTATAAGCAGTTTAAAACCGGACTGCTCACCCCATTGGACAGCATCTTCAATATTGCTAACAAAATAGTGGTCGGGACATATTTTCCCAGAAAACCCTGTCTGAACAGGAATGCCTGCTTCCTCATAGCACAGATTGTCAAAGGAAGTGAGACAATCAAATTTTACAACGCCAATACTGCCATTCGGCATATTCATACATTCAATTAACCTTAAAATAACAGATGTCTTTCCCGAAGAAGGCGGCCCGGCAACGGTTATAAGTTTCATATCAAACTTCCTTCCTAATTTAGTTGTTTTGATTCTTATTTACACTAGTTAGATGACACGGATGCTCCCATTGGACCAATTAGTCGCCATTAGTCAGTAAGTCCCGGCCATTCCAATACCTTAGAATTTGTAGTTAGTGCCTATCATCATCCATCTGCCTGGGTCAGAATAAAACAGTTCTTCCTCGTATTGTTTGTTGAAAATATTATATATGGTGATATACCAGTCTTGTTGTTTATTTACCTGGCGGCTTATTTTTAAGTCCATTACATTGTAACTGGAAAGATTGGAATAAACGGTCTTACCTGATCGAGTATCGCTGCCAGTACTGTCAGCAGTATATCGCCTTCCAACCCAATGGCCAGTAAGATTAAATCGATACCCCTTATCAGCCTGGTAGTTCACCCCATAGTTTATGTGGTTTCTAGGAGTATACGTAAGATCTGTTACAACTCCATTCATATCTGTAGAAGCGGTATCTAAATAAGTATAATTGACAAATCCCTTCACTCTTTCAGAGAACTTTTTGTCCAATTCAAGTTCTATTCCCCTAATTTTGGCCGATTCAAGATTTTGGTATAGAGAAGCTTTATTGATTCGGTTAATTTTATCGGTAATATCATTTTTAAAAACAGCAATGTCTCCCTCCAGGGTTGGGTTGAATTCATGTTTTAGTCCAAATTCATAGTTTTTTGCTTTTTCCGGTTTTAGACTTGGATTACCCGACGTACCAAAAAGCGCCTCGGCACTAGGAAAACTGTAGGTCTGACCATAAGACATTCGTAATGTATTACGGGCATCCAGCCTGTAGGTCGTGTTGACGGTCGGATTAGTAGCTGAACCATCGATACTGCCGTTAGCATAAGTTACTTCATTGCTGTCATGGCGAATACCAAGTGTAACGGTAGTTCGGTCATTGGCAAGAATATTGTCCTGTACGTAATAACCATAACGCTTGTTTTTATAATCATCCCAAGTATAATTATCAGGATTCGAAAGCACCGAATCGGATTTTTTCCAGTCAATATTATTATACAGCATGCCAAAAGTTATCGTATGCATCCCGTTTGGCTTCCAATTACTTGCCAATTCCACTCCGTTTAATGTGCTATCCCAGTAGCTAGCATTCCACCTGGATGTACTATAACCAAAACTACTTTTATAAGTTACAGTTGAATCATAATTTGCCCCATTGGCCCATAGGTCATTGCTTTCGGTAAAACGGTAAACTTTGATATCATAATCCAGTTTCTTATTGACCTTCTTGGCATAATCCAAAGACAAGTTGCTTTTATCCCAGTTGCGATACTGCCAATTGTTGAGCGCGGGCCAAAAACCGCTTTTATAACTTATCATCTTGCCGGTAACCGGATCAACAGCGTTCATGCAGTCTTTATCTGTTGTCGAATACCCTCCCACAAAAATCAATGATGCATCCCTATCAAATTGCCATTTTAATTTCGTATTAAAGTATTGGGTATCCTTGGCGTAACTCCGATAGCCGTCAGTACGCTCAGAGCCTGCGTCAAAATAATAATTAAATTTTTTGTCACCACCGCCATAAGAAAACGAGCCATTCCGTGTACCCCAAGTTCCGGCGGCAAGAGATACGTTCCCCCCCTGATAAGCGTTGCCGCTTTTAGTAGTAATTAATATGATCCCCCCTTTGGCGTCTGTGCCATAAATAACTGGGGCCGGCCCCTTAATCACTTCAATTTTGGCGATATTATTCACAGGAATCATGGAAATATCCACCGCGGAGCTGTTGGTCATTTTAGCGAGCGGATCCACTAACACACCATCAATATATATTTTTACATCAGATGAAGTAACACCCCGGATGTCGACAGCAGTATTGCCTTTTTTGCCCTTGTGCAAGTTCAGTCCAGGCACATCCTCCAAAACTTCAGCTAAATTTCGTGCCCCCTTGGCCTCAATATCTTTATCAGTAATCACAGTGGTGGTAACCAGATATTTCTCCAATGGAGTGGCCGTAACGACCATTTTATCCATCTCATAATTTTCGTCATCATTGGCGGCAGCCAGCTCACCTTTAGCTGCAGGAAAACTTAAAGCCAGACAAGTTAATAATATAGCGGTTTGCCTTTTTTTCTTCTTTCCATCTTTTTTCATTTTCTACACACCTTTCAATCTAATAAATTTATAACCCGACGGATCGGTATCGGGATTAGAGCGACCGATTTGCATACCGTTTTCGGCAAGAACTTTGTACCAGTTGGCCTCGTTTATTTTGTCAGCCCCCTTGCTCTTATCAGTATAGGCGAAAGTCATCTCATTACTGACAAAACCAATATACCAATTGGTATACGCCTTTTTGCCGTCATTGCCAAACATAAGTTTAGGAATTACCGTATAATCGGCTACGGCGACAAGATCGGCTGGTTGGTTTAATTCCGTGACTTGTTTGACAACTTTGACGCTACCGCCATATTGATCCTGCACGGTTACATTGGGATATTTTTTTTGAAAGGCATCATTTACCTGTTTAAACGGCCCAGTCAAACTTCCTGCGCCCAAGACAGTTAGCGTAACCTTTTGATCTTGGGCTTTTTGTTGATTGACTCCGCAGCCGGCAAGCAGGATTAAGCTGAGAATCAAAAATAAGGATAATACTCGTTTTTTCATAATAATACTCCCTCGTAAACATATTTTATTTTTGTCAATTTATTAATTTCGCGCCAGAAGCAAGTTTCCAGAGACTACAGACTTAATTAGCTGGTCTTGTTTTTTTCTAATTCAACCGAAACACCACTGGCATCGTTGTAACGCAGATAATCGCTTTACCGGTACTTTTATCTTCCGCCGGAATGAATCGCCATTGCTGGACCGCTTCCACAGCAGCGTCATCCAGCATATCACTGCCACTGGAATGGTATGCTGAGACAAATCCAGGACGTCCGTTCGACAGTATTTGTATTTTAAGCACAACTGTGCCTTCTATTCCTTGTCGCCGGGCACTTTCCGGATACTTCGGAGTAACTTGTGACAAAATCTCCGGATGCGTATATCCCCCGGACCCTCTGCCGACCCCACCGCCCCCTTGTCCATGACCAGAACCACCGCCCCCTTGCCCATGACCAGAACCGCCGCTACTTTGCTCTGCGTTTCCCCTGCCGGACTCACCGACAGCTTTCGGTACTTCGGCCGAGAGTACCGATAAGTTGTTCGTTGCCGCCACAACGTTGGGAACTGCAGAAACAGAGGGAGCTACAGCCGTTGATATCGCCCGAGGCATAGCAGCCGACGCCGATCCACCACCCGATGTACTGGAATCTACACTATCTGCCAGCGGTAAATCTTCTGCCTCCTGCGACAAATCTAATTCAACATATTGCTCAGTCACCTCATGCAAAGCCAGGGAACGAGATGCAACCCAGCCGACACCGGTTAATATCAAAGCATGAATCACTAATGATGCAATCATTGCCTTGCGCCAGCGTTTGCTCTTTGCCATCGTCTCTATTTCCCCTTTCTCTCCGTTGCGATTGAAATTCGCTGCGCACCGGCCAGTTTTATTTCATCTAAAACCGCTATCACTTTACCGTATTCTACTTGCTTGTCTGAGCGCAGAATAAATACACTATCGTTTTGCTTATGCAACTCAGTTTTTACCCATTTTTGCAACAATGCCAACGGAATTTCCTCTTTATCAAATAAAATTTTCCCTTCCGACGTCACCGTAATTGCAATACTGCGTGGTTTTTCATTTTGTGCTGATTGCGCCTGTGGTAGAGTCACCGGAATCAGCTGCTGATCCACCATATACAACGTGCTCATCATAAAAAAGATCAACAGAAAAAATATAATGTCAATCATTGGAATGATCATGAGTTTCAGCTGCCGTTTCCGGCGAAGATTACTTATGCTCATAATTTTTCTCCCGTTTCAATTGCGCAACCAGCAAAACACAAATTTGTTCCATATCGGTAATAATCCGGTCCAATTTATGTGCAAAATAACTGTACACAGCCATGGATAAAATGGCTACGCAAAGTCCTGAAGCCGTCGCAACAAGCGCTTCGCCCACACCGCCGGTGATCGCCAGTGGCTGTCCGCTTTTAATATTCAGTACACTAAATGAATTGATCATCCCAATAACCGTTCCTAATAATCCCAACAAAGGGGCAACCGTAACAATGGATTCTAAATGATTTAAATTTTCACTCAATTTCGCGACAGCAAGCGCTACTTCACCTTCAAGCACTGTTTGATAGGCCGCCAATTCTTGTGCAAAATACTTGATTCCTTTAGCAGTTACATTCGCTACAACTCCTCCTGTCTCGCCACATACAGTTAACGCTGCTTCCCATTTGTGGCCTTCAATCATCGGTGTCACTTTATCAATAAATCCTTCTTGTTTGGCTTTCATTTCCCGATAATAGCCAAACCGTTCCACAGCAATGACAACCACAGCCAATGAACAAAATAAAATCAAGTACATCGCAAAACCGCCTTTTTGATAAAAGGTAAAGCCTTGTGTAATGAATTCCATTTTTCCCTCCAATAACCAATTAGCCTTAATAAGCTGTTTGCAAATCCTTAACAATATGAATATTTTTTATCGGACAAATCTCTCAGACTGTAAAGGTCGCCCCGTGGAATTTCACCCCGAGGCTCTCATCGATCTAAAAAGTGTAATTCATACCGACCATCACTGTTCGACCCTCGGCCGGACAGAATAATTCATCGTCATACTGTTTATCAAAGATATTGTTTACTTGGACATACCAATCTGTTTGAGCATTTGCTTTATATTTAATCTGAAAATCAAAGGTTTGGTAACCAGGAAGATAATTTTCAGTTTTCGTGACTGACCGATTATCAGAAGCAGGCTTAGTAGCTTGATGTTAAAGCCTATCGTTATAAAGATAGTGGTAATTAAAATAATTCCTCCAATAGCGTCTGTGCCATATGTTACAGGCGCAGGACCTTTGATTACTTCAATTTTGGCAATATTATCTACTGGGAACATTTTTAAATCTACACCTGTTGAACTACTTATTTTGGCAAACGGATCAACGAAAACACCATCTATGTATATTTTAGTATAAGATATGCTACTCCCACGAATATCCAAAGTTGTATAGCCTTTAGCGCCCTGATGTAAATTCAAACCGGGAACATCCTCTAAAGCTTCAGCCAGATTATGGGCTCCTTTAGCCTCAATATCCTTGTCCGTTATCACACTAGTAGTAACCAGATATTTTTCTAATGGAGTTGAAGTAACTACCAGCGGTTCAAGGGTAGTATCAGACGGTGCTTCCTCCGCAGAAACACAACTCGGTAGTGCCAGGAAAAAACAGCTACCTACTGCCAAATAAGAAATGATAATTGTTGTTTATCAAGTGAAATTCAAATTATCCAATTGTTTTCTCAACATCCCATTGCCCTGAATGATCAACGGGAATACAAAATTTTGTTTGACAACCCCCTTCCTCAGAATAAACAAATTTCACGTCAACACCATAAACTTCTTTCAAATATTTCTCCGTAATTACCTCATTCGGAGTTCCAACTGAAATTTTGTTTTTTTTCCCCATCACCACTACTTTCGTTGCACAATAAAATGCCTGATTTGGAAAGTGCGTTGTCATCATTACTCCCATATTCTGCTGTTGAACCAATCTTTTAATATGATTTATCACTTTAATTTGATTACCAAAGTCAAGATTTGCTGTCGGTTCATCCATAATCAAAAATTTAGGTTTTTGGGTCAATGCCCGGGCAATCAATACCAATTGCCTTTCTCCGCCACTAATCTCGGTATATGGCTGATTCTTAAGATGTGATATTGCCAGGGTAGCCAGGGCCTCCTCCGCTATTTTCCTATCGTTGTCCCCAGGGCAGGACAGCGCCCCCAAATGAGCGGTTCGCCCCATCATCACTACATCAATGACATCAAAGGGAAAAGGGGCAACATGTGCCTGCGGTACATAAGCTACCTGCATGGCAAATTTTTTATGTGACCATTGTTCAATAGTCTGACCATCTAGCAAAATTTCGCCTTTTTGCGGTCTAAGAAATCCCAAAACAGTCTTAAAAAAAGTAGTTTTACCCACACCATTTGGCCCCAGCAAACACAATAAATCGCCGGAATTGAAATGAAAGGATATGCCGCCGATCACGGTTTTGTCCCCATAGCCACAAGAAATATTCTGGATTTGAAAATTCGTAGCTACCCCTTCTTTCTGGCTCAAACCATCCTTAGTTCAATACGATTTCACATCAATTTATCCACTGTTTCTTTGATCTGGCCAATAAAAAGATAAAAAATGGGGCACCCAGCAGAGCAGTGAGTATTCCTACCGGTATTTCCACTGATGCCACGCTGCGAGCTAAATCATCCATTAACAAAAGATAAGTACTGCCCAACAACAGGGAAGCCGGAAGCAACACCTGAAAGTTTGCTCCAACTAGCATCCGCGCCATATGAGGAATCAAAAGCCCCACCCAACCGATCACACCGCTAATACTAACGGCCGCCGCCGTCATCAACGTTGCGCAAAATAAAACTAAGATGCGAATAAATTTGACATTAACGCCCAGAGTATAGGCTTCCTCTTCTCCCATACTCATCACATTAATTTGCCAGCGAATAGCATATAAAACAGCAATAGAAATCAAAATCGGCGGCAAAGACCAGTAAACATCATGCAAAGTTACCTTCGATATCCCCCCCATCAACCAAAAAGTTATGGAAGGCAACGTGTCAAGCGGATCCGCTAAATACATCAAAATAGAAATTAAAGCATGAAATAGCGCCGCCATAACCATGCCACCGAGCACTAAAGTGACAATCAACTTATTGCCGAAAAAGTAACTGATACCTACCGAACATATTACAGCAACCAACCCCATGGCAAATGCACCCATTTGGACAAAGGCCCACGAAAAATGCAAAACCATTCCCAACGCTGCTCCAAAACCGGCTCCGGCTGATACACCTAAAATGGCGGGAGAAACCAAAGGATTACGAAATAAATTTTGATAGGTGGCGCCGGCAACGGATAAGGCGCCACCAACCAGTACAGCCGCCGCAATCCGCGGTAAGCGGACTTTCATTACTATCGTTTCCATGTTGTCAATCCAATGACCGGGCAGCACAAAAAATTTTGACAACAAGATGGATAATACCGTATCCAAAGGGAGCGGATAGCGGCCAATCATAAATGAAAGGAAAAAGACAACCAGTAACAAAAGTAACAGCACTAACAATTTTACCGATTGAATTGAAATTTTCAAAGAATTCCCTCCCGAGGCCATCTTTTACACCTAACCTAACGGTAGCCGGTAATTGTCGCATAAATGCCAAATTGATTTACCAGGGTAACATCGTGAAACCCCTGTTGAATTAAATCAGCTTTCCATTGACCAATACTGTATAAATCCCGCCCACCAATAATTTGCCATACTAATCTTGTTACCGCATTTTCAAGATTATCCGGCGAATCGTCAACACGGCACTTGACAATAATCTTCCCTCCCGGTCGCAGCGCTTGCCAGACTTTCGACAAAAGAATATTTCGTTTATGACCATGAAGAACATTGGCACATAAAACTACGTCATAGTCTTGACCAAGATCATCACTTAAGAAATTGCCGCCGCGAAAAAAAGCCTGCTCATCAACACCAAATTGCTGAGCGAATCGCTCGGCTAACGATACGATATGCGGCAAGTCAAATACGGTCGTCTGCAGCTGGGGGTATTTTTGGGCAAAAGCAATACTGTAAAAACCATGACCACCGCCAATATCAAGAAAGGTTCGCGCATCAGTCAAGTCAACGGCATTCACTGTACTCTGAATGGACCCCATCAAACCAAATACGCCAAGCTGCCTAAGCCGCTCCTGATTCCAGTCAGGTTCCGGCCTCGCTTGCAGCGTCGGTTCCGGTGAAATATTTCGAAGCCGAATCGCCAGCCTGCCGCTAAAAGAACGCTCTGAAGGCAAAAATATAAATTCATGTCCTAAATAAAGATAGCTTTCTTTTCGCAAAAAATTATTGGCTACAGGCAAATTCACGAATTGATTTGCTTCTTCTGCTACGTAACCGGCTTGAACCAGTACCTTTAGCACATAAAAAGTGCATCCAGCATCGAGATTAAGCTCTGCCGCCAGTTCCGGCGCCGACTGAGACGTATTAAGCTGCTCAAATATCCCCAGTTCAAGAGCAACCGCAATAGTGTCATGAATTTGGCGCTGAATTGTCAAATTCATGAGGGATGAAAAGTTAACCGGCAAGGGTAAATAAAGTTTATCCGGGCTTTTTTGAAGTGCAGTCACTATCTTCCCCCCTTTAAAATCATCAAACTGCAATCATTGCCTGCCAGACTTTGATGTCTGATCAAAAAGAGTCACCTTAATTCTGGGTTCGCTCCAGCAATTCCTTCGTTTCTTCTTCTGAAAGTTGATAATGATAAAAAAGAGTGTAAAAATATTGAACTTCCGCACGCAGATCTAAAGGATAGACATCAGGATAAAGCAAGTTAGCAACCCATTTTATTCCAATTAACCGATTAATAGCTGGGGGGCGATCAAACCAATTGAATGGATGATTTGGTATTTCATACACTCGATGATTGCGGACCGCCTGGATATCTTTCCATTCTTTTGATACCATGATTTGCGGAAAACTACTGCTCTCTCCGTCGCGGAAATAACCAATTAAAATCACTTCCGGATTCCAAATTAATACTTGTTCCAACAAAACACGCGTACGTCCAAAATTTATCCCACCCGGTATATCCTGCCCAACTACATTCACACCACCAACCAATTCAATGATTTGCGAATGCTCCGAATTCATTGGCTCACTTTCGAGCCCGTCATGCCCTTCAGCATAATAAACAGTTACCGGTCTGCGCTGGGCCAGCACGTTTTTCCCTGCGGCAATCGTATCCAGCGTTTCCCGGCAATAAGCCGCCAGTTCTTTAGTTCGTTCTTCCTGCCCCAGCACTGTCCCAGCCATTAAATACGCTTGGTCCATTTTTTCAATAGCCCCATCAATGATCACAACTGGAATATGAGTCAAATCTTGCAGCTCATCGGCAGCAGCAACATCAGAGTTGTTAAGAGTTTTCATTATTAAAATAACATCCGGCTTGAGCCTCATAATTTCTTCAATATTTCCGGTCGCATTTTGAGCTGACCAGCCCCCTACTACAGGTAATTTACGGTAATTTGGCAAAATAAATTTCGACTCATCGGAAGCCATGTGATAACTCCAACCGATTAAAAGTTCCGGATCAATCGTATATACAAAAACTGATCCAATCGGTGATGCCGGATATATTTTATGAATCTTTTGCGGCAACATCACAGTTCGTCCAGCCATATCGGTAATAGCCCGTTTAACGGAACTTTCGGCCGCTAGCTGCTGAACTAAGTCGTGTTGGCCGGCACAGCCAACAATTGAGAAAATTAAGGCCATACAAATAATTGCCTGAATGATATTTTTCATCTGCATCTTTCTCTCGCCTCGCACAATCTATTGAAACTTCTGCAAAAGGAATATCCCGTTGGGAACGTAGGCCAGACATCGGTGTAAAATAATTCTTGGGGCCACCAACTTCACCTCGCTAGTCATTGTAAGGTAATTCATTTATTTTTTGGATACCTTGTATTCTAATATTCAGATTAAATATTTGCTGCATCAGCATAAACAAACATAAACAAACTAAAACATAATTGTTATATCAAATTAGTTCAGCCATGTTTTGTTATGTTTGTTTTTTCTACTTCAAAACAAAAAAACCTTCTTTTACATTTTTTTATTTTCAAACAATTAAAAAAACGTGAATCTTGCGACTTAATAAATTCATTCTTTCTTTTTAATAATGGCCTAAACATGATCTATTATAAAAGTTTTGGTGAGTTTTTATATAACTGTTGTTAGCCACCTGCATAGCAGGCAATGTCGTCAACTTAAGAATGTAATTTACATAACTAATAGCCTCGCATATTTTTGCGGGGCTATTAGTTATGTCTAAATTACATCTGCTCTATTTGAGCCGATTTTTTAAAATTTTACCAAGCCGAATTTAACAAATCATGAACTGCGGCATAAACTATATTAGCAGATAATTCTTAAGCAACCGTTATAAAAAGAGGAGGGTTCCAATTGGGTTCCTATTGTAGTTTTTTTGGCCTCGGAAACACTAGGCTGTGGATTATCATAGTAATAATTATCTTGTTATTCTGCCTAATAGAAGATGACAACACCTGCTACTAAAAAAGCAATATCACAACAGATTCTACTTTTGCCTAATAAAAATATAATATTTACATAAGCCGCTGCCTCAAGGGCGGCGACTTATCTTTTCTATAGCGAAATCGCTTCTGTCCAACCAATATTATTCATCACTTGCTTCAATAGACACCGAGGCAGTCATATTCCACCGCATCCGATCATCCATACGAAGAGGTTCAATAAATACAGCATAGGTCATATCGCCGCGTTTTTTCTCACCAAAGGGCCTGATACGCGTTACCTTGCCTGGAATTTCAAGTCCCGGAATAGCATCAAAGGTAATCTTCACCTCTGCACCTTCTTTTATGCGGGCAATATTAATCTCGGTCAAATCCGTAGTTTTAATCTGCCATTTCGATAAATCGGCTAATTGAATATTATCATTATCTGTTATTTCTACATTTTCATCACGTTTAGCCGGATCAATAGAAACAAACTCACCTACTTTAAGATCAATAGACGCTATAGTACCGCTAAAAGGAGCGCGGAGTTCTGTAAGAAAAATACTTTCCTGCGTCCCGTGCAGCTTTGCTTGGGCAACATCCACATCCGCCGCTGTCATTGCAATATCTTCAAATCTTGAGCCGTCTTTCGCCATTTCCAGATCAGCTTCCGCCTGCCGCAATTCGGCCTGCGCTTTTAGATAGGCGGTCTTGTCCTTATCCAACTGTTGCTTTGATACAGCACCCTGTTCAAAAAGTTGCTGTGAACGCTCAAAATTTGCTCTGGCTTCTTCACTCGAAGCACGATTCTGTGCCATTACTGCCTGCTTCATCATTATTTCCTGTGGCCTAAGTCCTGCGCTAGTCTTACTATAGCTCGCCCGAGCCTTAGCCAAGTCCGCTAGGTCACTCTGCGATTTAGCTTTAAGTTCCCGACTATCCAGCCGAACCAAAACTTGCCCTGCCTCTACCTTGTCCCCCTCAGCTACAAGCACTTCCGATATGATACCGCTTACTGAAAAACTGAGCACCGAATATTTTGCCGGAACCACTTTCCCCTCGGCTACTACCTTAGTACTGGCCTTCACTGGTGGCAATACCGGTTGCTCAGTTGGCGTAGTTCTTTGGTGAAAAGCATAATATCCACCGCCAGCCACCAAGATAACTACCGTTAATACCACGACCATCCATTTTTTAACTTTAAAATTTGCTTTCATCAAAGATCCCCTTTGTAAATTGTTATTCATAAGCCAACACCTCCCGGATGCTTAACCGAGAAGCATTCCAGGCCGGCAAAAAGCTGGCTACCGCAGCTAGAACAATTACGATTATGAGCCATAATATCGCGCCGCCAATAGAAAAAGCAAAACTAAATGGAGCATGCATAAATGCATTTCCCAGCAGATTACTAAATAGTTTACTGATGGGAATGGCAATGATCATCGCCAACATCCAACTCAGAATTCCAATCATCACACCTTCAACAATAAATATTCTTCGTACCGCCCAATTGGACGCACCAATTGATCTCATGATGCCGATCTCACGGGTACGCTCAAGCACATTAATACTCATAGTTCCCATCAACCCCAAGCCACCGACAATGGCGAGCATCAATGCCATCACTAATAGAAATATAATAATTACATTAAATTGAGACTGGATTTGTGATTTTGTATCAGACATAGTCTGTACGCGACTTAACGGTATTCCCACATCTTTGAAATGCTTTTCCAGTGTTTTAGCGACCTGCATTTGAGCAGCAGAATCACGGTTTTCTGTGACAGCAAAGACATTAATACCCTGCCCTGGTTTGCCTATTACCTTTGAAAAATAAGAGTAGTTAGCATACACGAAGGGTCCTGCCATAACTCCTCTAACAATTCCCACAACCGTCCAGTAGGTCTTCTGCTTCTCAGACTTACTTAGTTTAATTGACAATCGGTCGCCTACCTTTACATTTGGATGATCTTTCAAAACATCCGTATTAATCACAATCCCATTTTCATCTTCAGGTACAAGCCACCGTCCTTGCAGAACAATGGGCTTAAGCATCTGTGTCCCGCTTGGCGGTGCCATGATCAAGATATTTGTACTTTCGCTTTCCCTCTCATCGCTTTTCAGCAATCTTGCACCATCAAAACTCCAACTTTCCGCTTTTGAGACCCCTGGTACATCCATAGCTACTTGTTCAAGCTGTTCTACTCTAGACCAATTCTTAACATCCATTTCTATATCATATTTGAAGTAATCCAGCGCATCATCTAATGTTAGCATCATGGATTCCCTTACGCTGAATATAGAGATAAAAATAACCCCACTGGCAGTTAGAGTAATCAAAGTGAGTGCCAAACGCCCTTTACGACGAAACGTATTTCTAAAGGATAAAAGAGTTGGACGAGACACGCCCTTGATCCGTCTTGTAATATGATCAATCATCCCGCTACCTATACCGCCTGCACTGCCTACTCCATAAGAATTGATTGCTTCCCGTACCGTAATCCTCGCCCCACTGATGACCGGGTATAATGCTGCCAGTACTGGAATCAGCACACCTGCGGTTACTTCGGCAAGTAATACCGGATACGAAATGGCTAGGCCTGTAACATCAAAATTTATATAACTAGCGATAAATTTCGATACTGTTCCGGCTGCCAAAATACCGAGGGGCACGGCTATCACCAATGCTAACAGGCTATAAATAATTACATACATAATATACATTCTGATAATCTGATTGGTCGAAGCACCAATCGCCTTCATCACACCAATTTGCCTGACCTGCTGAGTCAAGAGAGAAGAAATGGTATTCACAAGCAAAAATCCGCTTAATACCAAAGACAATATCCCCATACCACCGAGAGTCATCAATAAAGCATCTATCGTGGATTGGGCCGGATGCTCACCCGGTTTATTTTTGTACATCCAGAAAACTTTACGTCCACTTTTTTCAATCTTATCCCATACCGTCTGCCCAACTTGAGCGATATATTCTTCCGAAGGCGGATTCCCTTCAACCGTAATGTTAACCGTATCTAAATCCCTTGTCAGCCCTAATGCATCTAATGTATCAAGAGTGATATATCCATAGATTCTGCCCGAAAAAGCAGTAGGGCTCTGATTAATATCATGAACAACTCCCGCAATACGCAGACTGCGTTTTTTGCCATCCGGACTTTCAACTTCTACGTTTTCACCCACACCTACCTTTAGATCATCCAATCCGCTGCGTTCAATCAGCATTTGTCGTTCTGGCGGTGGCCACGAACCGCTAATCAATTTGAGTTTATTGATATGAATATCCTTATAATCGGGAATTACAGACAATTCTAGCTTTTGCCATTTATCAGGCGCCACCTTTACGCGCATGGATAGAGTGCGCCGTCCTTCAGCCCCTGTCACACCTTTGATTTTACGTATGGTTTCTACAAATTCTTCCTTAAATGTACTGGAATAAATGGTTGCCATAGCCGGATTCACGGCTTTGTAACTACTGCTCAAATCCCGCGATATAATCTCATAGGTACCTGCCACCATTCCTATGGCAAAAACACCGACTGCTATGGATAGCACTACCAACATCGTGCGAATCTTATTCGTTGACAGGTCCCTCAGAACTTTGCGCCACCGCACGCCAATCATCATAATGGGCTTCCGCCTGCAGTTTGATGCACGATTTCACCATCTGCCACTGTAATCGTCCGCCTGACACGTCTCTGTATATCACTATCATGTGTAACCATTAAAATAGTCTTGCCACGGCTAACCAACTCATCAAACAAATTAAAAATGGCATCCGCCGTTTTAGAGTCGAGATTTCCCGTTGGCTCATCGGCTACAATAATCGGCGGATCATTAGCCAGCGCACGTACAATCGCCACCCTTTGCTGCTGACCGCCAGAAAGCTCTGTCGGCAGTTTATTTGCCTTTGCAGTCATTTCGACCATTTCTAATAACGACATCGCCCGTTCCTGACGTTCAATAGGTCTATACATATTGCAAAAATCCATCGGCAACATGATATTCTCTAATACAGACAAAGTGGGGAGTAATTGAAAGAATTGAAATACAATACCAATATTGCGCCCACGCCACACTGCCAGCTGGTTTTCTTTCATGGCATGTACCGCCGTACCATTTATCATTACTTCACCAGATGTGGGACGATCAACGCCTGTAATCATATTTAAGATTGTGGATTTTCCGCTGCCCGACTTACCAATAATAGCCAAAAATTCTCCTGCATTCACCTGTAAATCCACACCCCGCAGCGCCGTAAAATCCCCTGCATCTGTATGATAAATCTTCTCTATCTGACACAATTCAATTAGATGTTTATTCTGCCTGTCATGACTTAGAAGTTTGCTCTCCTTTGCCGTTTTATTAGTTTTATAAAAAAAGCTAAGAAACTTTTTATACATAAAAACCTCATTTTCCTGAAAATTATATTTTATTCCATATTATAACACAAAAGTTTTTCAAATTGAAAACATATCCATTTCTAATGTGTTTAACTTGTGATAATGTCACTATGTAGACTATCGTGAGAAAATGTCACTATGAACAACGAGGTGCATTTTC
>NZ_JAHGVE010000029.1 GCF_018835585.1 Pelorhabdus rhamnosifermentans | reverse complement strand
GGTAAGGCCTGGGAGGATAGATAGTTGCCAGTTTAGAAAATAGCACTCACTTGTGAGTGCTGTTTTTGTTTTATGTGTGCATATAAGTGCAATTTATGGAGAAGACCGTTCAGTGTGATTTAGCTACGATGACTGTCGAGTACGTTTAACAAAAATACCACTTCATTTATGAAGTGGTATTTTTGCTGTTCGATTTTATATTTGATGACTGCAATTAAGTACATTTTTTATTTTGTGTTGCACCATTTCTTTGATTGCTTCGCGAGCTGGTTTTAGATATTGGCGAGGATCAAAGTCACCAGGGTTTTTTGCAAAATGTTCACGTATGGAAGCTGTCATGGCTAGACGTAAATCTGTATCAATATTAATTTTGCAAACACCTAATTTCCCAGCGCGTAGCAGCATGTCTTCAGGCACACCTTGCGCACCTGGAATATTGCCACCAAAATCATTACACTTTTTCACAAATTCAGGTAATACAGTGGATGCTCCGTGTAATACAAGCGGGAAGTTAGGAAGTAAGTTTGAAATTGTTTCGAGTCTATCAAAGTCTAAGCTTGGTTCACCTTTAAATTTATAAGCGCCATGACTGGTGCCTATAGCAATGGCTAATGAATCTACGCCAGTTCTCTCCACGAATTCCTTTGCTTGGGCTGGGTCTGTATATGTTGCATCTTTTGTGTTTACTTTTACGGCATCTTCAACTCCGGCCAGGCGGCCCAATTCAGCCTCGACTACTACTCCGTGGGCATGAGCATAGTCAACAACCTTTTTAGTCAGGGCAATATTTTCTTCAAAGGGGTGTTTTGATCCATCAATCATAACGGATGAAAATCCGCCATCAATACAAGATTTACAAATTTCGAAATCGCCGCCGTGATCAAGATGCAGTGCAATTGATAGTCCTGTATCTTCCATGGCTGCTTCAACAAGTTTCGTTAAGTAAATGTGATTGGCATATTTGCGTGCCCCTGCTGATACTTGCAAAATAAGGGGAGCCTGTTCCTCTTGTGCGGCAGCAACAATTCCTTGAATAATCTCCATATTATTGACATTAAATGCACCGACTGCATACTGCCCTTCGTATGCTTTTTTAAACATGGCTGTAGTTGTGACTAGTGGCATAGAATATCCCTCCTATTATTTTATAATAATTTTATTATAACACAATTTTCATTTTTTGTTTCCGCGTAGCTTGTTTAGGGTTTGCAGCATGTCATTAGGCAGGGGTGAGAGGATGCACATCTCGTTTTTGGACATTGGGTGAATAAAGTTAAGCATAGATGAGTGTAGAGCCTGTCTATTTATGAGATTGCGTGTTCCGCCATAAAGATCATCACCTAGTAGAGGATGGCCAATATATGCCATATGGACACGAATTTGATGGGTGCGTCCAGTCAATAATTTTACTTGTATAAGTGTGGCATTTTCGAAGCTTTCCAGTGTAGTGTATTCTGTCAAGGCTTCTTGACCCTCATTAGTGACAATACGTTCGATGATGCTACCCGGCTTGCGGCCTATCGGTGCATGGATGAAACCCTGATTTAATAGTTTGCCATGGACTAATGCGAGATAGTTACGAGTAATGCCAGAAATGGATTTCTCGGAGAGCTGTTGCTGAATATAAGGTACTTTTGCAATTAAAATGAGTCCTGAGGTGTTACGGTCTAACCGATGGACAGGATGGAAATTGTGGAATTCGTTACGTCTTGCGTAATGTCCCATGATATAGTTTGCTAGTGTAAGCTCTTGTTGGTTTGATGTAGGATGAACAAGAAGTCCGGGCGCTTTATTGATAATGAGCAAGGTGTCATCTTCATAAGCAATGTCAAGGGGTTCGTAGGCAGGTTCGATGTGGTTGGTTATAGTGGAGTCAAATGATAGAGTATCCCCTGAGTGAATAAAATCACAAGGGAGCGCTAATTGACCATTTCGTTGAATGGAACCGGTATGTTTGAATTTTCTCCAGGCTGTTAAGGACATTTTCAGTTTTTGTCGCGCATATTGCTGAATTGTAAGTAAACCTTGATTGGTGTTATAGTTCACATGAAATGTAAGCATAGTATTAGTTTTTCGCGATTGCAGAAAAAAATCCTGTAAAAAAAACTGCCTAAATGGCAGTTTTTACAATATTATTTAAATTGTACTTTGTACCATAGCTATGAGCTGTGCTACATGTTGGCGTTCCATCGTAAGCGATTCTTTTAAATAATCCCCCATAGGACTGGCACGATAGCTGAATACGCGGTCAAAACGGAGGTGACGACGGATTAAGGCAAAGAGCAGCAACAAGAGAAGCGTTCGTCTGGCACCAATTTGTTGTTCGTCTTCTTCGTCAGGTGTATCGTGGCGCATTTTCATACCGTATTTTGTTAGGACAGTAGCCAAAGCATCATCATGTAGAGCTATCATATGAATGATAGGAACACAACTTAGCAATAGGTGTTTGGTTTAGAGTAAAACTGATTATGTCTTTTTCTTTTTTTGCGTGGACGACTATGTTAAGTTTTAATAACAACTGACGTTTTTCTTCAAACGTTTGAGGAGTTATGAAGTCTTCAGGCGAAAGTGAGGCTTCACGTGCCTGAAGAGAAGTAGCTGATGTAAGTAGTTTCTGTAACTTCTCAATTTGTTTATGGAGATTTTTTAATTCCTTTTCTGCTGTATTGAGCGGGATAGTGCCACTAGCTACCCATTTTAAGATACTTATTTGGCGTTTTTGGTATTGGAATAACTGACTTTTTAGGGCTATTACGGGACTATTGCTCTTTCGTTTTTCCTTATGGATAAAAGGGTTGGTTTGACAAATATTTAATATGATTTTCCAAACAGCGTCATCTAGTTCTAATACGGGAATGCATTTCTTGTTATGACAGATGAGCCGATTAATATAGGCGGTGCAAACATAATAATGATAGTATTTGTTATTACGGCTGTGAAAAGTGACACCTTGCATGGCATATCCACAATCGGCGCATTTAATAATGCCTGACAATAAATATTCGTGTTTCTTATTTCTTTGAGAAAGAATTTTTTTTTGTTTGCGTAGTTCAACTGTTTTATGCCATATTTCTCTATCAATAATGGGCGGGACAGGAATGGCTATCCATTCACTTTTGTCACGTTTTATTGTTTGGCGTTTGTGCTGCGCAATGGTTTTTTGGTAGGTTGTCATGGCCCATTTGGTGCCTGCATATAACTCGTTTGCCAGCAGGCGATGCAGGAAAGAGACACTAAAGGGTTTGCCATTGCGATTGAAAAAATGTGATGCTTCAAGGTAAGCGGCGAGGGTACGTACACCATATAAATTACTCGCATAGCAATGAAATATTTCGCGGATAGTGTTGGCCTCTTCGGGTATAATGATATACTGTCCTGTTTCATAATCACAAGAATACCCATAAGGAGGGCGGCCAAATAAAGGTTTTCCGCTTAGAGCTTTGGCTCGTTTTCCACGCATCGTACGTTCACGAATTTTGGCTTTTTCAAAGGCTGCGATGGCTCCACGCATGGAGAAGAACAGGCGTCCTTCAGGACTGGCATCATAGTCGCCTGTAACAAACAACAGCTGACAGCCGGATTTTTCAATTTCATCAGCTAAGATCAGCTGATTTGTGAGGTTACGGCTGAGGCGATCGGGATCATAGACAAGTACATGGCTCACGCTGTGATTGGCTAAATCATTGCGTAGCCGCTGTAGGGCTGGGCGTTCTAAAAATTCACCGGAATAACCGTCGTCGATGTATTCTTTGATATTCTTGAGTTCCATAGAAATAAAGCGTTCACGACACCTACGAATTTGATCGCCAAGAGAATAACCTGTTCGTGCTTGTTCATCCGTACTGACACGCACATAAAGTGCTGCTATCATGATGATTCACCTCTCTACAAATACATATCCATCATAACTCGTAAATAGTAGCAATAGGGCTGCAATATACAAAAGAATCCGTCATAGATTTTATGGAGGAGGTGTCAGAATGACCATTCGATTTGATGGTTATATGGATGAGAAAGGCAATGTTTCATTGACTGTACCACCATGGTTTGTCGAGCGAGTGATTCAGGCCATAGAAAAAGAATTTGATGTAGAATTTGTTGAAAATGACAGAAAAGTTAATTTACAACCCGAGTCAAAAAAACTATCCAAGTCTCACATTTACGCACATAACTAACAGCTACAAACAATACTTAGGTGTTGTTTTCACCAATGGTTATTTTTTTGATGCATGTGAATTGAATTTGTTTTGTAGTAAAATTGCTTCAATATTAAAAGGCAGTAATGTAGTCTCATTATCTTGAACCGTTGATTTTCTTTTCATAATTACGTCTATAAAAAAAGAATATTCTTAATTTGAAATAATTTTTGCTTCAATAATTATATAGTGTACTATATGTGAAAAAGATGCACAATTTATTGATAGAAAGAGAGGCGGTTGGTTTGGATGAATTAATAAAGAAAAAGCTTGTAATGATTATTGCACTTTATTTTAGATCGGGAAACGAAATATTTTAAAAATTCAGTTGAAATTATTTGCATAGCAGTGTAAGCTTAGTATGTGAATATTTTAACTTGGGAGGTTAGGTCATGGATGATAAGCTTAATTTTCAGGAACTGGACGAAATTCTAGAAAAATATCGATACGATTCAACGCAAATTATTCCCATATTGCAGGACACGCAGGCGAAATATCGGTATCTCCCTAAAGAAGCATTTACTTATCTTTCGGAAAAATTGGGTATGACTGTTGCAAAAATATATAGTGTAGCCACTTTTTATGAGAATTTTTCACTACAGCCCAAAGGAAAATATGTGATAAGATCCTGTGATGGAACGGCCTGTCATGTAAGAAAGTCGCTTCCCATATTGGAAAGGATGAGAAGTGAGCTAGGACTTTCAGCAACAAAAGTGACGACAGATGACTTGATGTTTACAGTGGAAACCGTTTCTTGTTTTGGAGCCTGTGGATTTGGCCCCGTAATTACGGTTAATGATGAAGTTTATCCAACAATGACACCTGAGAAGGCCAGTGAACTCCTTGTGAAGTTAAGGGGGGAATTTTGACATGGCTTTAACTAGGGATGATCTTAAAAATTTAGTGATGACTTATAAAAAATCCCTTGATGCACAAAAAAAGAAAATTTTTGTCTGTGCTGGAACAGGTTGTGTAGCTGTCGGGTCACTTCACATCTATGATGAATTTATCCGATTGATGAAGGAAAAAGAAATTTCTTGTGAAGTGAAATTGGAACGAGAGCCCCATGACGATTCAGTTGGTATTAAAAAGAGCGGTTGTCATGGTTTTTGCGAAATGGGCCCGATGGTTCGAATTGAACCGGAAGGCTGGATGTACATAAAAGTAACTCCTAAAGATTGTGCTGAGATTATTGAAAAATCTGTTGCAGCTAACCAGTTTATTGAGCGTCTAGGTTATCAAAAAGAAGGTCAAGTCTACCCAACGCAAGAAGAAATTCCTTTTTATAAGCATCAGACACGACTGGTACTTGAACATTGTGGGCGGATGGATGCAACTTCCATTGGTGAATATTTGGCATTAGGGGGTTATGCAGCATTTGAAAAAGCCCTGTTTGATATGAGTCCAGATGAGGTTGTTGCAGAGATTGTAGCATCTAATTTGCGAGGACGCGGGGGTGGTGGCTTTCTAGCAGGGCGCAAATGGACACAAGTTCGGCAACAAAAAGAACCCATTAAATATATTGTTTGCAATGGTGATGAAGGCGATCCAGGTGCTTTCATGGATGGCAGTATTATGGAAGGTGATCCTCATCGTATGCTTGAGGGCATGATGATTGCGAGTATTGCCTGTGGAGCGTCCGAAGGGTACATTTATGTACGCGCCGAGTATCCGCTGTCAGTCAGCCGTCTCGGTATGGCTATTAGTCAGGCTCGGGAATGTGGATTACTTGGCAAAAATATTCTTGGCTCAGGTCATGATTTTGATATTAAAATTTGCAAGGGTGCTGGAGCTTTTGTATGTGGTGAAGGTAGTGCCTTGACGGCATCTATTGAAGGAAAGCGAGGAATGCCCCGTGTAAAACCGCCGCGAACGGTTGAACATGGTTTGTTTGGTAAGCCAACGGTCCTTAATAATGTGGAAACTTTCGCCAATGTTCCACTGATTATCCAAAATGGAGCGAAGTGGTATAAATCGATTGGTCCCGAAAAGAGTCCCGGAACTAAGACTTTTGCGTTGACAGGCAATATTGGCAATACCGGTCTTATTGAAGTTCCCATGGGCATGACTTTACGACAAGTCATTTTTGATATTGGCGGCGGGATTAGTGGCGGTGCTGACTTCAAAGCCGTGCAAATCGGCGGTCCGTCTGGCGGTTGTCTAACGAAAGATCAGCTTGATTTACCGCTTGATTTTGACTCTCTGAAAAAAGCTGGCGCCATGATTGGATCGGGCGGACTTGTTGTGATGGATGAGAATACGTGTATGGTCGAGGTTGCCCGGTTTTTTATGAATTTCACGAAGAATGAATCATGTGGCAAATGTGTACCCTGTCGAGAAGGAACAAAGCGGATGCTAGAAATTTTGGAGCGCATTGTTGCTGGACAAGGGGAAATTGAAGATTTAGATATGATGTTGGATCTTGCTGATACGATTAAAGCGACAGCCTTGTGTGGTTTGGGTAAAACGGCTACATCTCCTGTTGTTGGCACAATCAAAAATTTCAGGCAAGAATATGAAGCCCATATTCTAGAAAAGCGTTGCCCAGCCAATGTCTGTCAGAAGTTAAAACGGATTACCATCGACAAAGAACTTTGCCATGGGTGTTCAAAGTGCGCTAATTCCTGTCCCGTTGGCGCGATTACGGGTAAGATTAAAGAACCCTTTGTAATTGATATTGAAAAATGAATCAAGTGTGGCACGTGTATTACGTTATGCCCATTTAAAGCCATAAAGGAGGACTAAACCCATGAATACGGAGTTTATGATTATCGATAATATGCCAGTAGAAATTTCCGGTGAAAAAAATATTCTAAGTGTCATCAGAAAAGCCGGTATTGAGCTTCCTACCTTTTGCTATTATTCGGAGCTATCTGTTTATGGTGCCTGTCGCATGTGTGTTGTAGAGGATAAAGCAGGATCCATTTATTCCGCTTGTTCCACACCACCCAAAGGTGGCATGGAGATACGAACGAACACGCCGCGTCTGAGAAGATATCGAAAAACGATACTTGAGCTTCTGTTATCCAATCATTGCCGTGATTGTACAACATGTGAAAAAAATCGAAACTGTAAGCTGCAGGAACTTGCCCAACATTTTGGAATACGACAGGTAAGATTTAATGATACGTCAATTGATCCTGAACCGGATACTTCATCGCCTTGTATCGTTAGAAACAAAAGTAAATGTATCTTATGCGGTGACTGCGTGAGAATGTGTGATGAAGTGCAAAATGTCGGTGCCATTGATTTTGCTTTTCGCGGTTCAAAAATGTGTGTAAGCCCTGCCTTTGATGAACCCATTGCAAGTACAAAATGTGTGGGTTGCGGTCAGTGCGCCGCTGTTTGTCCTACCGGGGCTATTACGGTTAAAAATGATACAGCCAAGTTATGGCAAGCGATTAGCGACGAAGATACAGAAGTTGTTGTACAGATCGCTCCAGCTGTTCGTGTAGGCATTGGCAAAGAATTTGGTCTTTCCGAAGGCGTAAGTGTCATGGGAAAAATAGTTGCCGCTTTAAAGCGTATGGGCGTTGACAAGGTATTTGATACAACGACGGGTGCTGATCTTACGGTTTTGGAAGAAGCGAATGAATTTCTGACAAGGGTACAAAAGGGGGAAAGGCTTCCCTTGTTTACATCTTGTTGTCCGGCGTGGGTGAGGTATGCCGAACTGAATTATCCTGAACTTGTTCCGAACATCTCGACGTGTCGTTCGCCTATGCAGATGTTCGCAGCCGTACTCAAAGAATATTATAGTCAGCAGCGCAAAAAGGTCGCTGTTGTAGCCGTTATGCCGTGTACAGCCAAAAAATTTGAAGCAGTACGTGATGAATTTATCGATGAGGGTGTTCCTGCTGTGGATTATGTGATTACTACACAGGAATTGATAAAAATGATTCATGAAGCAGGTATTATTTTTCCCGAGATTGAACCGGAAGCTTTGGATATGCCATTTGGGGCTACAACGGGTGCGGGGGTGATTTTTGGCGTAACAGGTGGTGTAACGGAGGCTGTGCTTAGGCATGTTTCAGATGATAAATCAATTTATGCTATGCGGGCTATTGCTTTTACAGGCGTACGAGGGCTAAATGGCGTAAAAGAAAGTGTGCTGACGCTAGACGGTCGTGAGATTCACATTGCCATGGTAAGCGGGCTTAAAAATGCCGATAATCTGGTTAAAATGTTACAAAGCGGCGTAAAACAATATGACTTTATTGAGGTTATGGCCTGTTCAGGTGGTTGTATCTGTGGCGCAGGGCAGCCTTTTACAAATGGCGAAGGAAAAAAGTGTCGGAGTGCAGGGCTTTATGAGGCCGACAGGATGAGCAGTATGAAACGTTCGGAAGAAAATCCGGCGGTACTCTCTCTTTATAATGGACTGCTTCAAGGAAAGACCCATGAACTGCTTCATGTCGATTATGCTGATAAGGGGTAAGGCATTGTTTGTCGCTATGAAAAACCGAAGGGATGACTGAAAGCGATCATCTCTTCGGTTTTTTTATTTGTTATAGAGCTATCATATGAATGATATCCATATAAGCATGCCAATGATTGAGGGCCATTTGATCCAAGACATCACGCATGGTGCCTGTGCTGTCTTCTGCAGCTTTTAAGGCAGATTGCATGAGCTCTAGTTGATCGATCGCTTCCATGTGTAATACTTTCATATGGTCTAGGTCCAACGTAACGGGTTTTTTATCGCGAAATTTCATGAGGAGTACACTCCTTTTCTTGTTGCAAGGTTTCTTTAGTGACAGCATTTATAAGGGGCAATGAAAGTAAGCATGCAAATAGGAATATGCATAGAAACGGCCCGATGTCGATAGCTTACATTGACGATGATAAAATCACAGCCAATAAAACATAGAGTTCCGCAGTAGGTATTACGGCCTTTACAAATGCCAATAGGTCCGCAAACAGCAAACATAATACTATCACCAAGCAAACAATTGAGACGATCTTTAAAAGATTCCTGGCAATTCATGACTTTGGACATTTTAGGCATAGACATCATGGGATAGTCACACATCATGTCTCTATCTTCATATTCACAGCATTCATCTGGTCCCATCTGTCCCATATCGTGATACCAGTGTGGATATTTTCCATCCATAACTTTATGAGCCTCCTTTATTTATTCAGCAAAAAATGATAAAATCTATCTGACTACTTGATTTATACTATGAAAAATTGCTACATAACGTTCCTAGCATTAAGCAGCTGAATTTTGTAAATTAATTATTTAATAAGGGGGAATTCAGAGTATGTTATTAATTATTATTATCTTAGTGGGTGTTATTATATATTTACTGCGCCGTGGCTCAGCAACTTCCTATGGCCCGTCAGGAATGCACTATCCTAGCATGGGTGGCTTTGGCAGTGGTATGGGTGGTATGATGACGGGAGCATTGCTTGGCTATTTGTTAAGTGAGTCTTTGATCAGTCATCATCAATATGATTCATGGCAAAATATGGATGCTGATGATCTTCGACAAACTTTAGCGGATCAGGGGATTATGACATCGGAACAGTTCGATGATGCTAGTCAACAATTGGCTACTAATTCTTCATCGTGGAATGACTCACAAGAGGATGTTCCTTTTGATTCGGATTCAAGCTCTGATTCGTGGAATGATTTTAATGATTTTGGTGGCGATGGGGATAGCTTTTGACTGGAAAAGCAGGATTTTTGCGGCATTTATTCGAATAAAGACAAAGTTTATATCATGTAAGTGGGTAGACAGGGAGGTTGTCATGGAGTTTGTTAGTAATGGCAATATCATATTTATGGGGTTTGTTGTGTGGCTTATGATAGCCCCGCGCAGGAAGGGGAAACAGAGTGGATCGTCTTTCTTGGCCTATATGGTGGCGCTTTTATTTAGTTTGCTTGCTAGTTCAGATTTATTATTGATTAAACCTGTTGCCTTTTTCTTTACTGTCGGGGGTGTATTGGCATTTTTTGTAGTGATTGCACGAAATACCATTCGCATTACGACGAATAATAGTAACGGGAAATCGGGGGGTTAATGAGTATGGCAAAAGATTGTTCTCTTGATGTTGTTTCAGACGTGGATATGCAGGAAGTGGATAACTTTATTCAACAGACAGTAAAAGAAATCAGCCAACGTTTTGATTTCCGTGGTAGTCGCTCGACAGTCACGCTTGAAAAAGATACGATTAAAATTTTAGCGGATGATGAGTTGAAGCTAAAGAATGTTCTTGATATATTACAGGCCAAAGCAATTAAACGGGGTGTGTCCATTAAGACTTTTGATTACGGAAAGATTGAAGGTGCGGCACATGGCTGTGTTCGTCAAGCCGTTACGATCAAAAAGGGCATAAGCAAGGAAAAGGCGAAAGATGTTATTGCTGCTATCAAAAATAGTAAATTAAAAGTTCAGACGCAAATTATGGAAGATCAAATTCGTGTTTCAGGTAAAAATAAAGATGATTTGCAAAATGTTATTTCTCTGTTGAAACAACAAGATTTTGGGCTGGACCTTCAGTTTATTAATTTCCGTTCCTAGAAAAAATGGATCAATGCTTTTTTAGTAATGAAAAAAGGCTCTGCCAGTCGGCAAAGCCTTTTTTCGTTATTTATTTTAATGGCTACGAATAAGATTACTCGTTTGTTAAGCCTAGGCTATCGAGTATTTTAAAACTCAGGCCGAGCAAGATGGCTACAATTGTTGCCAATGCCATACCTTTTAATGTAACTGTGCCGAGCGTAATAGAAGCACCGCTTACTCCGACAATGAGTATGATGGAGCTTAAAATTAAATTACGAGCTTTACTGTAATCGACTTTTGTTTCCACGAGCATTCGAATGCCTGATGCGGCAATAACACCAAACAGCAGCAGGGAAACACCACCCATAACAGGGCTCGGAATGCTTTGAATTAAAACAGCCAGTTTGTTAATAAATGAAAGGAGAATGGCCAGTATGGCAGCGCCGCCAATCACATAGACACTGTATACTTTTGTAATAGCCATGACACCAATGTTTTCTCCATAGGTTGTATTGGGGGTAGATCCTAAGAAACCTGATAGGATGGTCGATAGGCCATTTCCAAGTAGTGAACGATGCAGTCCGGGATCTTTTGTCAAATCATGGCCCACAATATTGCTAGTTACAACGAGGTGACCGATATGTTCTGCAATAACGACAAGTGCAGCAGGAATAATAATGATGATGGCATTCAGATTAAAATCAGGTGTGTAGAACGTGGGTAAGGCAAACCAGCTAGCTTGTCCGACTGGTGTCAAGTCGACTAGTCCGAGACATGCAGCTAGGGTGTAACCACCGACAACACCAATGAGGATGGGGATGATAGCTAAGAAGCCACGGAATAATACTGAACCATAAACGGTAAGAAGTAGGGTGAATACGGATACGATTACTGCCTTGGGCTCGAATGTTTTGGCCGTAAGCCCTGCCATCTCTGCCGCAACAGGGGCGAGTTCCAGGCCAATGACAGCAACAATAGCTCCCATGGCTGCGGGAGGGAAGACAATATCAATCCATTTTGTACCAATGACTTTTAAACTCAGAGCCACAAGCGTAAAAATGACGCCCGTTGCAATAAAACCACCAAGTGCAGCATTATAACCATATGCCGCAAGAACGGCAAAGACAGGTGAAATAAAAGCAAAACTTGAACCTAAATAAGCGGGAATTTTTCCCCGACAAATGAACAAATATAATAAGGTTCCAATACCATTAAATAATAAGATAGTAGCAGGGTTGACTTTGAACAGAATAGGAACTAGCACGGTTGAACCAAACATAGCAAACAAATGTTGTAAACTCAGCGGAATCGTTTGTAGAAGTGGGAGCTTTTCCTGAACTTCAATGACGCGTTTACTCATTAGTACCTCCTGATTTTTCCTTTGGCACACAAAAAAGCCTCTTACTAGAGTAAGAGGCTGGAGTTACACAAGGCGAAATCGCCAGAGTTTGTGTACCTTATCAGTCTCTCCGGACTAATTTAAAGGTTATTTTTCATAGAATAACATGAATAAAGTATTTTGTCTACATTTTTTTTCGTCCACTCTAGGGAGGGATTTGTGTTTTGACAGAGAATAGTTAAGCAATGCGAGTAACGAAATCCCCTTAAGGAGGTAAAACATGGCGCTTGTTGTAAAAAAATTTGGTGGCAGTTCTGTGGCTACACCAGAGAAAATGATGAATGTCGCCCAACGAATTCTAGCCGAAAAAGCGCTGGACGATAAAATTGTTGTAGTTGTTTCTGCAATGGGGGATACTACAGATAATTTAATTAAACTGTCAAATGCAATGACGGATAGTCCTTCGTTACGTGAAATGGATATGCTACTTACGACGGGAGAGCAAGTTTCGATTGCCTTACTAGCGATGGCATTTCAGAAACTGAGTGTCTCGTCTATTTCATTGACAGGTCCTCAGGCGGGGATTAACACAAGCTCGGCTTATAGTAAAGCAAAAATCCTTAGTATTAATACTAATCGGATTCAGCAAGAACTTGACAAGGGGAATATAGTTGTTGTTGCTGGCTTTCAAGGTATTAATACAGCAAGTGATGTGACGACACTGGGGCGTGGTGGTTCGGATACAACGGCTGTTGCTTTGGCTGGTGCGCTAAAGGCTGATGTATGTGAAATATTTACTGATGTCGATGGCGTTTATTCGGCTGATCCAAGAGTCGTGAAAACAGCGCGAAAAATGCAGGAAGTTACCTATTATGAGATGCTGGAGATGGCAAGATTAGGGGCTGGGGTGATGCAGCCGCGTTCTGTTGAAATGGGCCAACAATATGGCGTCCCTATTCATGTACGCTCGACATTTACTCAGGATAAAGGCACTATTATCAGGGAGGAATATACAATGGAAGAAAAGGAATTTATTATTCGTGGCGTTACTCATGATACGAATGTGGCAAAGGTTGTTGTGTTAGGTGTACCTGATCAGCCTGGTATTGCCTACAAAATATTTTCTGCTCTCGCTGATAACAACATTGACGTAGATATGATTGTACAGAGTGTTCGTAATAATGCTACTGATATTATTGATATTCTGTTTACCGTCAGTTTATCTGAGCTTAATCAGTGTCGAAGTATTGTTGAAGCTACTGCCAAAGAAATGGGAGCCTTAAATGTTGTGATTGATGAAACCCTTGCGAAAGTATCTGTTGTTGGTGCAGGAATGCTCGGATCACCTGGTATTGCGGCAACGATGTTCGGCGCTCTTTCAAAGGCTAATATTAATATTGGTGTCATTAGTACTTCAGAAATTAGCATTTCTTGTCTTGTTGATCAGGCTGAAGTCAAGAATGCAGTAAATGCTATTCATCACGCGTTTTTTAAAGAGGAAGAGTAATTTTGTTGTTTTTTTAATTATTTTTAGGGGGAATGATCATGGGTTACAGTGTTGCAGCTAGTCATGCTAAAGGGAAATGTGCTACAGATAGAATATTCGGTGCCAATGGTGCCGCAGTGAAAGCAGCTCTCGAAGTAGGTAAAAGCTATGTCACAAATGCAACAATTGGTGCGATATTAGATGATGAAGAAAAATTATCCTGTTTACCAACGGTGGAGCAAGTTTATCGCAGCCTTTCGATGAACGATATTATTGCTTATGCGCCTATTGCCGGATTACCAGCTTTTTTAACCGCTGCTATTGATTTGAATTTTGCCGATCATCGGCCAGATGGTTATGTTGAAGCCGTGGCTACTTCCGGTGGTTCAGGCGGTATTCATCATACTATCTGGAATTATACTGAGCTTGGTGATACTGTGCTGACATCTGATTGGTTTTGGGGTCCTTACCGTGTACTTTGTCAGGATATGCTGCGTAAATTAGATACCTATACCTTATTTGACGAACAACTGAATTTCAATTTGGATGCCTTCGAAAAGAAAGTTGCAAATCTGCTTGCTGTTCAAAAAAGTTTAGTTGTCATTATTAATAGCCCGGCTCACAATCCGACGGGTTACAGCTTGACTGATAGTGAATGGAGTGCTGTACTTGATGTTGCCAAACGGTTGACAAAAGATCCGAATAAGCGTCTGACTTTCCTTGTTGATGTAGCCTATATTGATTATGCTGGTGAAAGAAATGCAGCGCGTTCTTTTATGAGCCAGTTTAGCAATTTGCCGAAAAACATTTTGACTGTTTTTTCGACAAGCATGTCCAAAGGTTATACCATGTATGGACAGCGAGTCGGTGCCATGATTGGTTTGTCATCTGATAAAGATGTCATTCAGGAATTTGCCGACATTAACCAATATACTTCGCGTGCAACATGGTCAAATATTAATCGTGGCGTCCAGCAGCTTTTGGCTACAATTTATGAAGATAAAAATTTACTCGCAAAAGTTGATTCGGAAAGAGCCCTTCTTTATCAGATGATCCGTGAACGAGCCGATTTATTTATGAATGAAGCCAAAGAGGCGAAATTACATATGTTACCGTATATTGCTGGATTTTTCTTGACAATTCCTGCTAAAAATCCAGAGGCTGTTTGCGCGGAGCTTGCAAAAGATTATATTTTTGCAGTGCCACTTGCCAAGGGAATTCGTGTGGCTGTTTGTGCTGTTCCCAAGGCTAAAATGGTTGGTTTTGCGACAAAAATGGCGCAAGCCATTCGGATAACAGAATAGTAAAATATTCCTCTACTAGCTGTACTTTTCCTTGGGCATAGTAAGGATAACACCGAACTTTGTTAAGGAGGCGCTATCGATGGGATATTATAACGATAATTGGGTTGATGATACGGCCCTGGAATTTCCCAAAATCGGTTTTTGGCTGGTACATGTTTTTGGAGTGCTATTCTTGTTTTGGATGGGAATGCGTTTTGCCGTACGCCGTGTACCACTCGCAATTATTGCTTATCGCGTTTTGAAAATGTTAAGATAACTCAACAAAAAAGAAGTGAGCTCTTTAGGGCGCACTTCTTTTTTATTGCATGATAGTCATTTTCTGTTCTGAAGCTTAGCCAAATAATTCAGGTCTGGCTATTTGTTCGAACTTTCGCTATACTTAATTCATTAGGAATAGATTTGTAACTGTGATGAATAATTGGGAGTTTATTTGGGAGAGAGAGACATGGATAAAAAAATTATATTAATCGTCGATGGTAAACAAGCTGAGTATTTAGGGCCTATATCGTTATTACAATTGAGCCGGAAATGGCAGAAAGTACATAGAGCACCGATCGTAGCAGCTTTTGTTAATCATGTGTTGACAAGTTTAGATGGAGAATTACGGATGGATAGCGAAGTTTCTTTTGTTGATTTGAAGCAGTCAGCAGGGATTTCTGTTTACAGGCGCAGCTTAGCTTTTTTATTGATTGTTGCTGCAAATGAAGTGTTTCCCAATGCCAGAGTGACCATTGAGCATTCACTAAGTAAAGGGCTATATTGTGAAGTTTATAAGGGAAACGAGCTTTTTAGCAAAAATGTTACTTGTTTAGAAGGTCCAATGCAGAAAATTGTGCAAGAGCAGCGGTTAATTCAGCGCAAAGATTATCCCTTAGATGAAGCAATTGATTTGTTTGGAAAACTGGGCAAACAAGAACAAGTCAAATTACTTCAGCAAAAGAATCCAGCTACCGTACAAACCTATTCTTGTGGGAAAGTGATAGAGTTTGATTCGAGCATTCTTGTCCCTCATACAGGTTATTTGCAGAAATTTGCTCTCCAGCCGTGGCAATCAGGTGTGATTATTCGGCATATATTAGCTGAAGATCCTACGGTGATTCCGCCTTTTGAAGCACAGCCAAAACTTTCAGATGTTTTTTTAGAAGCGGAAAATTGGGGGAAAATACTCAATTGTCGTTATGTTTCTGATTTGAATGAGCATATAAAAAATCGGCGGCAAATGGATTTGATTCACGTTGCTGAGGCGCTGCAGGAGAAGAAAATTGCTCAAATTGCTGATTATATTTCCGATCACGCAACACTCGTTCGATTGATTTTGATTGCCGGGCCTTCTTCTTCAGGAAAAACGACGTTTGCCCAGCGTCTAGGAATACAGCTGAGAGTCAATGGTGTTAGACCTGTTCCCTTATCACTTGACGACTATTTTGTTGAAAGAGATCAGACCCCGCTAGATGAAACAGGCAAACCTGATTTTGAAAAGCTTGAAGCCATAGACTTAACGTTGTTTAATCATCATCTAACGGAATTGCTAGAAGGGAAACATGTTGCTGTTCCGACTTATAATTTTATTACTGGTAAACGTGAATATAATGGCAAAGTACTTTATTTGGAACCGGACCAACCCCTGATTGTCGAGGGAATTCATGGGTTAAATGAACGTTTGACGCGTTCTGTTGCTCGTGAGCAAAAGATAAAAATCTACATTAGTGCTCTGACTCAATTATCTATTGACAGGCATCATCCTATTTCAACGACAGATACGCGGGCGATTCGGCGTATTGTGCGTGATAGCAATTTTCGTGGTCATAGTGCTTTGATGTCATTGAAGATGTGGCCTTCAGTCAGACGGGGCGAAGAGAAGAATATTTTTCCCTTCCAGGAGCAAGCCGATGTTATGTTTAATTCGGCACTGATTTATGAGCTTGCTGTACTTAAGAAATATGCTGAACCTTTACTTTGTGAGATCAAGAAGGATGAAACTGAATATGCCGAAGCGCAGCGGCTGCTCAATTTCCTGTCTTATTTTGTTTCGATTCGCGATGACGAAGTACCAGCTAATTCAATTCTGCGCGAATTTATTGGAAAATCTTGTTTTTATAAACAGAAACAGCATTAAAAAGTGAGTCCGCATCACCTGAAGGTGGTACGGACTCAATCTTTTTTTTTGCTTCACGGTTGTAATTGACTTCCTCTAGTAGTAATACGATTAGAAGATAGAACTATTTATTTGGCCCTAGATGACGTCCGAGAAGCTGCGATATGGGGCTCTCCCCTGTCAAAGGGGGGACTGTGTCTGTATGACTATGACCAAAACGGGCTAGGATCGTATAAACTTCTGGATTTTCGACGGGTGTTTTTGCTACTGAAGCATCGCCGTACTGGTTTACCTGATTCGTTCCCGCTTCTGGCGTGATCAGGCGTCCGGGACCACCTACACAACCGCCTTTGCAGGCCATGCCTTCAATAAAGTTGGCATTTTTTAGTCCTGATGTTTTTAGCTGTTCCAATAGTTTTTGAATTTCCAGGACGCCATCAACTTTTAATGACCGCAATTTTTGTACTTTTTTCGGTACAAGGCGTTCGACAGTTGCGGCTACAGCGCCGCTCACTCCCCCTGTGCGTCCATAGACGCGACCGCCCCATGATGCTTGTGCATTTTCATGATCCGCTTCTTCAACTGGATTTACGCCTGCCGCTTCAAAGATGGCGTTGAGTTCTTTGAAGGTGAGGACGAAATCAATGGCACCTTTGAGTTCAGGCAGCATGATCTCCTGCTTTTTAGCGATACAAGGGCCAATAAAAACAACCTTGGCATTCGGTTCGAATTTTTTTATAATTCGTCCTGACGCAATCATGGGGGAGACAGATGGGGAGATTTTTTCAACAAGCTCGGGATATTTATTTTCAATTAATTTAATCCATACGGGGCAGCAGCAACTAGTAATTAAAAAATCATGTTCATCCTTTACATGTTCATCAAATTCCAATGCTTCTTTCATTGTTAAAAGATCGGCATATAATGCTGTCTCGACAACTTCTGTAAAGCCAATTTTTTTTAAGGCGCTTCTTAGTTTGCCCGCTGTGACATTTTCACCGAATTGACCGGCAAAGGCCGGAGCAATAGAAGCGTAAATAGGATCTTTTGTTTCTTTGAGCAGCTTAATTAAGGGAACAAACTGTGAATTTTCCGCTAGAGCACCAAAGTTACACGCCTGGACACAGTGTCCATCACCTAAACATTTTTCTTTATCAATGATAATATGACCTTCACTATCTGCGCTAATGGCATGGGCATCACAGGCTGCAATGCAATCGCGATGTTCTTTGTCACACTTTTGACAAATAGAGGAATCTGTTACCCAGACGGGTTCATAAGACAGACCCATGAGGGCTTCTTCGTCATTTTCGCCCGTAATTTGCTCACTGTCGTGAGGGGGAAGTCCCATGGCAATGCGGATCTGATTGGCTACTTGCTTGCGTGTGTAGTGATCTTTGTATTCTTCATGAAGCAAATCAGTGATTTCTTGATTCTTTTGGTAAAGTGTACCTTCCCAAGCATATTTGGCTACTTGATAGAGCAGATTAGATTTGAGTGATAAAGCTTTCGCTGTTGTTGTCATAATGCACCTCATTATTGCCATATTTGTGGCGATTTCATGCTATCTATATAATTACCATATGGGCAGTTTTTTTCCTGTTTAGTAACGGATAAATTTTGTTATAAAAAATCGAATCTATGTTATCCTTGTATAAGTTTATATAAAGTGGTCACGCTAGGCCTAAAGGAGGGCATAGCGTGGAAAAATTTTGTCCTTTGTGTAATGGCATCCATACTATTTTTGTTTCGTGTGATTCCTGTGGCGCTGAAATGACGGATCAAGGTACAGTGAGTGACTATTATGGTCCCTATAGTCCTTATGATGCCCTTGATGTTGTCGCACATGACTGCTGTATCCATTTATTTTACTGTAAGCATTGTCATTTGGATCATCGGCTGGCTGTTCCCTTGGAAACGTTAAGTGATATTCATTTTGTTGAATAGAGAAGAATAGGAAAGTAAAAACTAAGAAAAAAGCAAGGAGTGATAAGATGGCTAATCCATTAGTCAAATGTAACGTAGATGAATGTACCCATAATATGTCAGGCGAACAATGTATGGCAGCGTCCATCAGTATTTACAATAATGAATCTTTGGCGGAGTCTACAGATAGTGAGGATACACAGTGCAAATCCTTTCATAGTAAGAAGGGTATTAGCGACGTTGTGGGGGCCTTGCATAATGCCAATGTTGTTGGAACTGTTTCCGGTCCATTTATGGATGGAACACAAATAACACCGAATGTGGAGTGCTTTGTTAACAACTGCCATTACTGGTCAGCCAATAATATTTGCCAAGCCAGTCAAATTAAGGTCAGTGGTATAAATGCTGCACAAACGTCAGATACAGATTGTGAAACATTTAGGTCAGAAGATTAGGGGCTATCCAAATTTATCAATAAAAAACTGTCAAGTTGAGAATGTATTTTCTCACTTGGCAGTTTTTTTGTATTGAAAGTAGTAGTTGAAACGGCACAGGAATCGTATTGCGGGTGCTCCAACGTTCTACTTGACTTCCGCTTATAGTAATACGATTTCTGTACCTGCTGGGTATATTAAAGAACGTGCTGGTGGCTTTTCTTATTCATTTGATGACGCTAGTAGAATTTTTGCTGGCTTTTTGGGCCGGTTGTGCGAGTGAGGCTTCAATTTGAACACGAACATTGGCTTTTATTTGATCAATATAGAGGCGGCGTAAATTGTTCTGTTCATCTTGTTCAGCAGGACTTAAAGCCGTTTCTTTTTGTTTGTGTGCCAATTCATTAATTCGTTGGATCATATCAGGTGTGATCATGCGAGTCACCTCTTTTCTAAAAAAGTCTATCAAATTCAAAACAAATGTGCAAGTACAATGATATTTTTACAATGAGTCTGTTTTTTTTTATTAAAACACCGTATAATAAGGTCATTACTAGCTCGTCTGGAGGGAATTTTATGAAAATCGTAATTACCATTGTCGGTCAAGACAAAGTGGGGATTATTGCTAAGGTAAGCAACATTTTAGCAGAAAGAAATGTAAATATATTAAATATCAATCAAAATATTGTTGATGGATTTTTTAATATGGTTATGATTGTGGATATGGCTGAAGCAAAATGTCATCTTGTTGATTTGCAAAAGTTGCTGAAAGAGGAAGGCCAAGCTATGGGGCTTGATATTCGGACGCAGCATGAAGATATTTTTAAAAGCATGCATACGATTTAATGACAGGATAGATAAGGGGTGCTAAGATGCTGACGATACAAAATATTTTAGAGACAAATCGAATGATTCAGGAAAATAATTTAGATGTGCGGACAATTACCATGGGTATTAGCTTGCGTGATTGTTGTGGGCCTGACGTGAAAACATTTTGTCAAAGCATTTATGATAAAATTACCAAGCGGGCCGAGAAGCTTGTAAAAGTCGGCGAGGATATTGAAGCTGAATACGGTATTCCTATTATTCATAAGCGCATATCTGTTACGCCGATTTCCATTGTGGCGGAAAGTTGCCGGACCGATAATTATGTGGCAGTGGCTCAGGCTCTTGATCGTGCGGCTAAAGAAGTGGGTGTTAATTTTATTGGTGGATTTTCCGCACTTGTGGAAAAAGGCTACACAACAGGAGATCGGCGTCTGATTGCTTCTATTCCTGAAGCACTCCGCGTGACAGAACGGGTATGTTCTTCTGTGAATCTTGCTTCAACCAAGACAGGTATTAATATGGATTGTGTAAAGCAAATGGGCGAAATTATTAAAGAGACGGCGAAGCTTACGAAAGACAGAGATGCCTTGGGGTGTGCTAAGCTGGTTATTTTCTGCAACGTGCCAGGAGACAATCCCTTTATGGCGGGTGCTTTTCACGGCGTTGGAGAACCTGAGGTTGCTATTAATGTGGGTGTCAGCGGTCCGGGTGTTGTCAAACGTGCTCTTGAGGATGTTAAGGGACAGGATTTCGGAGTTGTTGCTGAAACTGTTAAGAAAACAGCCTTTAAAATTACACGTGTAGGTCAGCTTGTAGCACAAGAAGCTTCACGGCGTCTTGATGCGCAATTCGGTATTATTGATTTGTCTTTGGCACCTACACCTGCTGTTGGGGACAGTGTTGCACATATTCTGGAAGAAATGGGCGTGGAAAGTTGTGGAGCGCCTGGTACGACAGCGGCCCTTGCTCTATTAAATGATGCCGTTAAAAAGGGCGGTCTCATGGCTTCTTCTTATGTGGGCGGGCTAAGTGGTGCCTTTATTCCAGTTAGTGAAGATGCGGGGATGATTGCCGCTGTAGAATGCGGGAGTTTATCCATTGAAAAATTGGAAGCTATGACGTGTGTATGTTCTGTTGGGCTGGATATGATTGCTGTACCTGGCGACACGACGGCTGCTACGCTTTCAGCCATTATTGCTGATGAAGCGGCTATTGGCATGATTAATAATAAAACAACAGCTGTTAGGCTCATTCCGGTACCTGGTAAGGGTGTGGGTGATACAGTTGAATTTGGTGGTTTGCTCGGGTATAGTCCTATTTTGAAAGTGAGTACATTTAAAAGCGATAAATTTATTGCCAGAGGTGGTCGGATTCCGGCGCCGATTCGGAGCCTGACGAATTAAATTATGAACAAGCAGGTAAGAAATGAAATTTTAGCATGTCTTGAGCAGACTTATGGTGACACGAAAACGGCGCTCAACTATACGACGGCCTTTGAATTATTGATTGCCGTGATCTTATCAGCTCAGTGCACAGATGTTCGCGTCAATATGATTACAAGCCGAATGTTTCCTAGGCTGAATTCAGCAGAAAAAATGTTGGAGTTGGGCCAAACCGGACTGGAACAAGAAATCAGGGATTGTGGACTTTTTCATAGTAAGGCGAAGAATATTTTGGCAACCTGTCAGATCTTGTGTCAGAAATATCATGGTGAAGTTCCGGAAAGTTTTGAGAAACTTCTTACATTGCCTGGTGTGGGGCGTAAAACAGCCAATGTGATGCTAAGTGTGGCGTTTGGTCAGCCGGCACTTGCCGTGGATACGCACGTCTTCCGTGTAGCCAATCGCTTAAAATTGGCTACCGGTGATACCCCCCTGGCGATTGAAGAGGGCCTAAAAAAGATTATTCCACGAGAAAAATGGGGGCAGGCTCATCATTGGCTGATCTGGCATGGCCGGAAAATTTGTAAAGCCCGCAAACCACTTTGTACAGAGTGTCCGGTCAGTTCGCTTTGTCCAAGTTCTACAGTACTGTAGCGTCAATTGTTTTGTTTTGATTGTTAAGCCTGCTATGCAGGCTTTCTTTTTTTGCAGTGGAGCAAGGTATTTTGGCAGGAAGAATGGCTATTCTGCCGGAATAATTGTTTTTAGGAATCAAAAGGAGAAGAATATGTATAATCTTTACTGTTTGGCCCTAGGAGAATCTTATCGCGGTGAGTTTATTCGCCAGATGCTCAATTCTATTCATCACGATATCGGTTCAACAAGTCTACTCATGCTTCCCAATTCGCAGCTTCTCGACGAGGTGCGACAAGAAGTGCTTGAACAAGATCCTGAAAGTCTGACGAAATTGAATCTCTTATCATTCGATGATTTGATCACACTTATTTTAGACCGAAGCGGTAAAAAGCCCAGCTTCATGAGTCGTATGACACAGGAACTCCTTGTAAAGCAGATTGTCCATGAATTGATTAAACAAGGTGAGCTGCCTTATTTTTGTGAAATGAGTCATTTCCCTGGCTTTATTCGGACGATTACCAGTTTTATAGGTGAACTGAAACGTACGGGAACAACAGCTGCCGAATGGCAAAGTGCTAGTGAGGCGAAAGGCAGCGAGTTCGGTTCAATCAGTCAAAAGGATGCCGAAATGACACTCATTTATCTGGAATATCAAGCAGCCTTGACTCGCTTTAATGTAGCTGATCTTGAGGAACGGTATTTTCTTGCAAGTGAGGTACTAAGGGAGAACCCGGCTTTATTACCTTATGAATCAATTTATTTTAGTGAATTTTATATTTTAACGCCCTTGCAGCTCTCAGTGATTCGTCTGATGAAACAAGGCCGGGATATTTCTGTTGCTCTTGTTTATGAGAAGAATCGTCCTGAATTGTATCATGCAGTGGAGGAGACTTATACAGCACTGATTGGTCAAGATTTTGTGGCAAAGTTTGTGGCGCGTCATGAGCGATCCGCGCGTTGCCTTGATTATTTAGTGGAAAATATTTTTACTGAGCAAGCGGTAGAAAAACAAGTCGCTCCCTGTATTACTTATGTTGAAGCTCCTCATGTCAGTAAAGAACTGGCTGTTTTTGGTGCAAAATTAAAAAGCAAATTGTTAGGTGGAAAAATACGTCCGTCCGATGTGGCAATTATTGTGCGGAACATGGAAAATTATAGGTCGCTGCGGTCTTTATTTGGCGAACTTAAAATACCCCTAGGTCTTAGGTGGGAGGAAAAGTTAGAAAGACAGCCGCTTGTGCAACTGTTGTTTGATTATATGGCGGCACGTTTGGCAGGGGGAAATAAAAAAACGGTACAAAAATTATGGAGCTCCTCGCTTGTTGCAGCAAAATATGGTGTTGACAAGGATCGGATTTTGGCGGATTCCAAGTCTTTTCGAATGGACGGCTGGTCAGGCTGGTTGGATTTTTGCCAGTCAGATGGAAAGCTAAAAGAACAAATTGAACAGCTTCGACTGCAAGTCGAGAGTCTTCCGTTGCAAGGAACTGCCCAAGTAATCAATCAGGCTCTATCTGACTTGATTCGGGCACTTCATCCGCTTGAGTATTTCGGGTTGAAGCATCGCCAGGGAAAGCTGCCTTTGGTGCGGCTTAAAGCCTATTACCTGACTTATCAGGCATTGGAGCGGACCGGTCAGGAGCTTGAAACGGAGCTTGCCTCATTGGGACAAGAAAATCAAACGATGACGCTCAAGGAGTATGGCCAGCTTTTCTTGCAGCTCTTGAGTGCCAAGCCGTTACAGCTCGCTGAAGGTGACAAGCAAGGTGTCAAAGTGATGAGTCCTGCAGGGGCAAGAGGCGTGAATTATGAATTTGTGGCAATTCTTGGATTGACAGAAGGGGAGTTTCCTAAGCAAATTCGGGAAAATTGGCTATATAGTGATGCTGAACGTAAGCTTTTCAATGATCTTGGCATTCCCTTGCCTATGGCAGTTAAACACCGCTTAGAAGAAAAATTTTATTTTGCTGTTTCTCTATCCTTGGCGCGAAGCAATCTTTATTTAAGCGGTCTAGTAACGAATGAAGCTTTGCTGTCACCATTTTTGGCTGAAGTAGAGCGTATTGTGGATATTTTGCCTGAAAACAGGGCTGTATTTACAGTAGATGAAATGTTTCCTGCTTGCTACGAATCCATTTACACGCAACAGGAATATACGCAAAAAGCCATTTATGATTTCTATCATTCAGGGGGAGGAGAAGGAGAGAAAAGGCTTGCTGAACTTATTTTTCAGCACTTTGAAATTTCTGATTTTCGGCGTAAAGTTGCAGCTGAAATAAGTCGTAAAAACGATTGTAACAGCCCTTTTTCCGGTTATGTTCCAGGCTGGCAGAAAGCGAATGGCAGTCCTGTGTCTGATGAAAATCAAGTGTGGAGTATTTCTCGTTTAGAAGATTATCTGAAATGTCCATTTGCTTATTTTTTAAAACATGTTCTGTGCTTAGATCAAGATACAGAGGCGGATGAAGTGACAGAACCCAGTCTCATGGGAGAGCTTTATCATGATATATTGGCAAGTTTTTTGGCTGGTTATTGTGGTCTAAATTTCAAGCAAGCAGAGCAGGCTTCCTATCAGGCTGTTTTATTAGAAAAATTGGACCAAGTGATTCATGAATGGGTGAGAAATGGAAAAATTCGTCCAGGTAAGTTCTGGTTTTATGAACGAGAGAGATTCGTGCGAGTTTTAACAAATTGGCTACATTATGAAGTGGAGCGGCAGCAAAAAAGTTCGGTATCCCTCCGTCCGGCTCATTTGGAGTGGGGATTTGGTTTGCCTGTGACGCAAGGTATGGATGAGGGTTCTGTTACTACGCCGCTCACACTCTTTTTTGGTCAGCGTAAGATCTTTTTTCGCGGAAAAGTCGATCGCGTCGATAAGACAGAGCAGAGTTATGCAGTGTATGATTATAAAAAATCAGGTAGTCCTTTGGTGCAGGATACGGTGGAATATGGAACGGATTTACAAATTCCTTTATATATTGCAGCCGTTCAGCAATTGCTTGCACGTGACTCTGGTAAGGTTATTGGTGGATCCTATTATTCCATTGAAAAGCATGTTGTTCAGGGCGGAATTTGGCACAAGGACTATCAAAAATCTTTAGGTCCAACGAAGATTACAGGAAAATCATTTATGAGTCAGGAAGGTTGGACGCAATTTTATGAAGAATTTGGTAAGCGTATTATAGCGGCCGTCGATGCTATTCACTGTGGGGAGTTTCCTATTCGACCGTCACAAGGCTGCTTGGATTATTGCCTGGGAAAAGTACTTTGCCGGAAGGAGGGACGATGATGAAGAAATTTACGGTAGAGCAGTCTCAGGCGATTGAAACGTTAGATCGGAATGTCGCTGTTTCAGCTGGCGCTGGCGCGGGTAAGACACGTGTACTTGTAGAGCGATATCTTAATATTATTGTGCAAGAAAAAGCAGTTTGTGAAGAAATTATTGCCATTACGTTTACAAAAAAAGCGGCTAAAGAAATGCGGGAGCGTATTCGTAGTGATTTAGAGCACAGACTCGGTGAGGTAACAGGTGACAAGTGGTTTTATTGGAATGATCTTAAAAGTCGTCTGGAATATGCCTCAATTACGACTTTTCATAGTCTGTGCGGACGAATTTTACGGGAACATCCTGTAGAAGCCCGGCTTGATCCGAATTTTACTGTTTTAGATGATGTCGAAGCGAAATTACTTATGAAAGAAGCCCTTGATGAGATTATTTTGGCGGCAGCAACAAAGCAGGAAGATTGGCTTGGAATATTATTACAGGAATACAATCTAGATGCGATTAAGCATGATTTTGCCAGTCTCTATGATGAGATAGACAGCGCGGATTGGTTTGGTCCGAGGCTTAGCGCGTATTTTATGCAACCTTATGAGGAAGTCGTGGAAAGCGTGCCTTGTAAGAAGCAGAAACTGAAGGAGAAACTAACAGAACTGGCAGAATATCGTTTACAATTAAAGAGCGGTTCAGTTGCCGAAAAAAAGCTCAGTGCCTTGTGGGCCGCTTTGCCTGAGTTAGTTGCTGCAATCGAAGGTACAGAATTAGTAGAAGATTTTCAGCCAGTTTGGGATGAGCATGTTACAGAAAAGCTCAAGGGTATTCGTTTGAGCGGTACCATGAGTGAGGCTAAAAAAGAACTTGACCATGCTTTTGTGGACTGGCGGGAAAGTCTAGCCTGTGAGCAGACTATGAAGCTTATGGAACCGCTTGCGACATATTTTAATGCTCTGGCAGAGAAAATGAATCAGCTCAAGAGCGATCGTCAGCTTGTGACTTTTGCAGATTTGGAAAATGCTACGCTGCGATTACTTAAAAGTCATCCAGAGCTATGCCAGATGTATAACCGCAAATATCGCTATATTATGGTAGATGAGTTTCAAGATACGAATGAACGTCAGAAAGAATTGATTTATTTGCTTGCAGGAGGTAATTCAAGAGAGCTTAAGGGACAGAAGCTATTTGTTGTGGGAGATCCCAAACAGTCCATTTATCGCTTTCGTGGCGCTGATGTTGAAGTGTTTGAACAGGTTGAACAGGACATTTTAGCCTCAGGAGGGATATGTATTTCCCTTGATCAGAATTTTCGTTCTCAAAAGGGATTGATTTCCTTGTGTAATGAGGTTTTTACGCAACTTTTTCAGGGGGATGAATCCGTAACTTTTAGTCCCATTCAAGGCAATAAAGGTTATGACGAGAGACAGGATTATGCAGAGTGGCTAGTCTTGTCTAAGGAAGAAATTGCGCCAGAAGAGTCCACGCGGTCGGCTGAAGCAACGATGATCGCCAAGCGACTGCAGCAGATGGTGACACAAAAGGAGCGTCTTGTGTTTGACGAAGAAACACAAAAGTTGTTACCCGTCCAGTACGGTCATATGGCCATTTTATTGCGTTCTTTTACGGACGTGGCCTTGTATGAAGCTGCTTTGCATCAAAACGGCGTACCCTATTACGTAGTAGGTGGGCGCGGTTTTTACACTCGACAGGAAATCCTAGATGTTTTGGCTTTGCTGCGTGTTATTGATAATTGTTATGATGACTTGGCTTGGGTTGGTGTTTTGCGTTCACCACTTTTTTTGCTGACAGATGTTACGATTGCAGCCTTGAAAGCAGGCAGTCGCCCTATTTGGGTTGGACTCCAGGAGTTAGATTTATGTTCGAGTCTGACCTCAAAGCAACGGACACTATGTAGAAATGCGTTATTTGTTATGAATGAATTACGTGAGGCGAAAGATTTTTTGCCTTTACCTGAACTTGTTGAACAGGCTTTAGAGTTGACGCATTATCGTGAGTTTCTTTTAAGTCAGTTTATGGGAAAACAACAAGTTGCTAATGTAGAAAAACTGGTTGCCTTGGTGGTTCAACAGTCAGAGCAAGGGCAGCAGCTTCATGACTTCTTAGTCTATATTGATGACATTCTAGAGGAAGATGTCAAAGAAGGCGAAGCACAGATTGAAAGTGAAGCTGGTGATACCGTAAAGATTTTGACTATCCATAAGGCAAAAGGTTTGGAGTATCCTGTGGTTATATTGCCTGATCTTCAGCGTAAATTTGTTACATCAAACAATAAAGCATTATTTAATAGCAATTTGGGGTTAGGTCTTTCTACAGCAAGCTGTATTTTTGGCGAGAATAGAGTTTTTTCAGCCCTGAAGAAACAAAATCAGGAATGTGAACGACTAGAATTAAAACGAGTGCTTTATGTGGCACAAACGCGAGCCAAGGATTATCTAGTGTTATCATCCGTCGCAGAGGATACAACTGAAAAGGATTACAGTGAGAAAAACTATGTCGATCTTGACAGCTGGCATAAATGGTTGAGTAAGCTGGCTGGCAGCCGTTCTTTTACTGCCACAGTTTGGCAGAACAGTGAAGAGGTGTCCCTTCAATGTGGGCAGAGAGAAACGGCTGCAATAGAGAGTGATGAAGTGCTGCCGGCTTATGTGGATCAGCATTTGTTAGCAATGGACAAATGCTCTCGTGATTTCCCAGCTTTTTCAGCAAGCATGTTCAGTCGTTATCATGTATGTCCTCGCGCCTATTATTATCACTATATTGCTCATATTCCTGAATTTTACACGCCGTCCTTTTCCATAACGAAGGTATCTGACTTGGGGACAAATCTAAACGATTTTAACACGGCAGTTAAAAATTTACAACCGATCAGTTCAGCAAAGTTACTTGGCACTGTCGTTCACAAGTTTGCAGAACTCTATCAGTCAGGCTCTGTCGAGTCCACACTGGATAGGGCGCTGCAAAAACTAATGGTGACTCCTATGCTTTGTTCTGAAATGCGGCAAGCGGCGCTTCCCTTGTGCCAAACTTACAGTGAAGATAAGCTTTTTGACAGAAAGGCAGTTATTTATTCGGAATGGCCCTTCACTTTTGCTCTGACAGATGAGAAAGGAACCCGATTTTATTTCCGGGGAATGGTTGATAAAATACTGGCGATTTCCCAGGGACTTCAGATTATAGATCTAAAAACAGATCAGGTTTTATCTGCTGACCTTATAGATAAAGTCGATCATTATGCTTGTCAATTGCAACTTTATACGTTGGCTGTCCAGAAACTACTGCAACAGCCTGTTACACAGGCTTCGCTGTATTTCTTGCGTTTAGGACGGCTTGTGCCTATTCCATTGCTGAATGAACAAGAATTTTTAGTCTCTTTACTGCCTTTATGCCGATTTTTAGCTACGCATCAGGAAGAATCTGATTATGTTTGCAACCGAAAAAGTTGTTCTGAGTGCAGTTATGCTTTATTTTGCACGTAAATAACAAAAGCTTCTTGTTGAGATAAAAACGGTCTCACTAAGAAGCTCTTTCATTAGATTTATCCTTACTTTAGTTAGGGGTGAAGTTGCAAAGTATGATGCAGGCTAGAAATATCAATGGAAGAGTCACTATTGTCGAATTTTCTAATTTCCACGTTTTTCCATTGACATTGTTTTTCTTGAATACTCTTGACGTAAGCTTCCCAATGGTCGAATTTCCATTTATCTCGTTTATTGGCGCGAGCCATCATCCGTTCTTTTAGTACATCAAAGTCAATGGATACCTGGAGTACAAGGATTGTTATATCTTGCCAATCATAGCTTTTTCTGAGCTCATCAATATAATGAGGATTTGAAAAAAATCCAATAAAGGGAGCGTCAAGTATGACGGATTTTCCAAGTTTTAGATTATCATTGGCAATATTAAGTAATGTCTTATATTCAATACTCATAATGACATCGCCATAAAAAGGACAGCCATCACGCTCATTCGGTGAGTAGCCCTTGGATTCTAATAGCAGGCCAGTGAAATGATTACAAATGATATCTTTATCTAGGTAACAAAAATTATATTCCGCTGCGACAATTTTTCCAATTGTTGATTTTCCTGATGCGGCTGCACCAATAAGAAATATTAAAGTGGGTCCCAAAATACTTTCCTCCTAATTTGTTCCACAGATACACATTCGATTAGGCCTTATGCACCGTATTTTCTATTGTGTTATTGTAAAAAACTCACCTGGGGCCACAATATGCACGGGGATGGCTAGCGCTTGTTTCACTTTGTCTTGAAATTCTTCAGGGGACTGTTTGATGAGCGGCCATGTATTATAGTGAACAGGAATGACCTGTTTTGGCTTAAGTAAACGGACGGCTTCGACAGCGTCATCAATGCCCATAGTAAAATTATCACCAATAGGTAAAATAGCCAGATCAATATTTTCTAGGCGTCCTAGTAATTCCATGTCACCGAAAAGGCTTGTGTCACCGGCATAATAGATCGTTTTATCGGCTAGTTTGATAATAAATCCGGCGGCATGTCCTCCGGCAATGCCGCTGCCATGAAAAGCCGGCGTAATACGTATTGATCCAAAATCAAAGGTGTGCTTACCACCAATATGCATCGCATGTGTTTTACAATCGCTACTTGCACATAAATTGGCGATTTCAGCAGTCGAGATGACTGTTGCGCCTGTTCTTTTGGCAATACTGATGGTGTCACCTAAATGATCATAATGTCCATGGGAGACCAAGATATAATTGCAATCGATTGTGGTAGGCTGGGCAATTTGAAAAGGATTATCTGTTAAATAGGGGTCAAACAGTAAGGTTGTCTGATCTTCGACAAGCGAAAAACAGGCATGTCCATAAAAGTAAAAATTAATCATACATGATCCCTCCTTATTGTATGTAGTTATGATTTCGCCCTTGTAAACAAAAGTCCTTGCAGGTTTTAGTTCGGAAATGGCGAAAATAAATTTATACTGAAAAATGTTATGGAAATTAGAGAGTGGGGTTATGCTCTGTCAAAATTTGAAAAATAAGGCCATTTTTTTTGAGAAGGAATTATTTTACAGCTCGTCGAATGATGAATTATATTAGTGAGTACGAGCAGGTATAAAGGAGTGGACCCCATGGTGATCGAAGTAAGATTACATGAGAAATTAAGGAAATATGCACCAACTAGCAGCAGTGGCATACTCACTGTTGACGTACCTGATGAGATGACGGTGCGGCAGCTATTTCAAGAATTAGAAATAGAAATAAAACAAGTTTCTGAGGTGAAAGTTAATAATAAACATAGCTATGGACATCATAAGCTTGCTGATGGTGACTGCATAGATCTTTATTGATGTAAGATCTATGTAACGAGAAAGACCGATGGAGTGGTGAGAAAAATGTTTAATATCGGTATTATTACGGCCAGTGATAAAGGGGCCGCGGGCCAACGTGAAGATGTGAGTGGCAAGGTTATTGCGGCGATGCTTAAAGAATTAGGGCATGTTGCTTCTTATGTCATTGTACCTGACAATCAGGATAAGCTTCAAGAGTCGCTCATTCATATGGCTGATGAATTACAGCTTGATTTGATTTTAACAACAGGTGGAACGGGTCTTGGGCCACGTGATGTGACGCCAGAGGCGACCCTTGCTGTGATTGATCGTGAGGTGCCGGGAATTGCCGAAGCCATGCGGGCTACATCACTGGCTATTACGCCGCGGGCTATGCTCAGTCGTGCCAAGGCCGGCCTGCGCAAAAAGACGCTCATTATTAATTTACCTGGCAGTCCCAAGGGAGTACAAGAATGTTTACAAGTGGTTTTGCCAGCGTTAGAACACGGGTTGGCTATTATGAAGGGTGAAACAAGTGAATGTGCGCGTACTGAATAGTTAACAAAAAAGTACAACATTACAGCGGAAATGACGAAAATCTGTTGACATTGTACAGAAGCTTTGCTATGATGAAGTCAAATTTACAAGTAAATGCAATGAACAGGAAGAGTAAGATTGATTGAGGTGCAGAGAGTCAGGGGAGGGTGCAACCTGGTACTTGAGCAATCTGAAATACACCTGGAAGCTGTAGGCTGAAAATAAAGTAGGCTGTGCCGGAGTGCCACCGTTATCAAAGGCTAGGGTATCAGTTGGGTAAGCTCGTACCTGAATAAGTGGCTTGCAGAGCAAGCAGGGTGGTACCGCGGAAGTATCTCCGTCCCTGATTTTGGGATGGGGGTTATTTTTTTTGGGGGGATAAGAAGTGAATGTTGTACCAACAGCAAAAGTAATTGCCATTTTAGGACTCGGACTTATTGGCGGCTCTCTCGGCCTAGCTCTCAGGTCCTATGGACCCCAGAAAATGAAATTGATTGGCTGGGATAAGGATGAGCAAACAGTTAACAGGGCTGTTGCCCGGCAAGCGATTCATCAAGCTATTACAGATTGGCAGGACCTTGAAAGTGCAGATCTCATCTTTATTTGTACACCCATGCTGCAGGTGATCCCAATTGCTAAAAAAATTCTTCCCTATGCCAAGGCTGGGGCCATCATTACTGATGTGGGAAGTGTCAAAGGCTGTCTTGCCGCAGAAATGGCGAAGATTATTCCTGCGGGAATTTATTATATTGGTGGTCATCCCATGACTGGGCGAGAAAAGAGCGGTATTGAGGCGGCAACTAAGGATCTTTTTAAGGAGAAATGGTATATTGTAGCCCCGCATTTAGATGTACCTGCTTCGGTTTTGGTCTTATTAAAGCAAGTTCTTTATTTGACAGGTGCTAAAATTACAAATATGCAGCCTGAGCGCCATGATGTTTATGCCGCTGCTATCAGTCATCTTCCTCATGTAGCTGCGGCTGCTCTTGTCAATACATTGGGTCTTTATGATGAATCAGCTGAAATACTGGAGCTTGCTGGGGGCGGTTTTTGTGATACGACCCGCATTGCATCGTCAAACACGGTGATGTGGACAGATATTTGTTTGACAAATAAGTCGGAAATTTTGACAAGTATAGCAAAGTTTCAGTTGCTATTAGATGAATTTGTTATAGCTGTTAAGAAAGAAGATCGTTCCCAAATTGCCGATTTTTTTGCTCAGGCCAAAGGACGGCGTGATGAGCTGATAAAATATTGTGATAAGTAACTAGGCTAACGGCTGACACGATTCCAATTGGCGTTGATAATTTGTCCCATTAATTTTTTGCCGGCCCGATCGGGATGCAATCCGTCTAAACCATAATATTCTGGCAGTTGCCCATCTTCATCTGTCATGTAAGGTGAAATGTCAATAAAATAACGCTGGCTGCGAATAAAACGGTTGACTTGGTCAAATTGTTCTTTCCAGTTACTGACTGTTTCTTCATCAAAGGCGCGTAAAATATTCGCTGGATTAATGGGGGGCAAGGAGAGAAAGATCGGACGAATGCCATTTGCTAGGCATTTATCACGAATTTCACTCAGATCTCCAATGACATCAGAGGCTGGTACACCACCACGCAAGCTATTACTTCCGCCCATAATCAGAAGAAACTGAGGATGAAAAGGTAAAACATCACTGTTAAAGCGTTGTAGCATTGTTGCGGATGTGTCACCGCTTTTTCCCAGATTGATGGAGGGAAACTGGAAATAAGTCTGATAGCTGTATTCCCAGTCGGCAGGCGAATAGGAGATGGCACCGCCGCCATGAGTGATACTATCGCCAAATGTCGCACTATAAGCGCCTTGGTTTAAATCAACAATAAAGGGGGCACAGTCCGAATATTCTCCCACTGGTTGATTAAATTCATCAAAGCCTCGCACTCGCCAGTAATAGGTACCAGGGGTGATGCGAGGGGTTTCGTCATAACAGTCATTGCCTGTTGTGACAATTTTAGAATCGATCCTGTAAGGGGAAGGTTCTGTGCCGTGAGAATCATCGGCGGCATTTAGAATTTCCACCTCATAACCGCTGACATGTTGAATGGGGATCCAGCTATAGACAGGATATAAAGGAGTAGACATGCCATCTTGATTAAAAAAAGCATTAATAATCGGACGTACAGGTTTATGCAATGCATGATTTACAACAAGCTTATTGGCATCAGAAAAAATGCCAAGTGGATTTCCATAGTAATCCAGTGCGCGCACTCGCCAGTAAAATATCGTTTCACTTCGATCAGATAAATCAAGTTGATAGCCATGAGTGTAGACTTCTTGTGTGCTGAATAGATGATGCTCAGATAAAGTAGTGCCATTGGGATTTTCCGGTGGGCTTGTGAGAATTTCCAGTTCATAGGAAACGGCCATTAGGTTGGGTTCCCAGATAATCATGGGAGTATCCGACATGACTTGCGATGGGGAAGGTGATACGATAGCCAGTTTATTAGGACTGCTTTCTGCTTTTTCATCAACGACTTGACTGGGCGAAACGGCGTTGGAAGGCTGTCCTAAAGGACGACGAAAGAGGCCTTGTGCTGTGACGCGCCAGTAAGTATCAGATGAAAAATTGGCGTCAGGTATAAATTTTGTCTTCCAGGTCCGGTATTTCATCAGGGTATGTATCTGTTCGACGGGGATATCACTGTCCGGATTATTGTTGAGCGCTTCTATTTCATAATACGCCGGATAAGGAAGCCTTATCCAGGATAAGATGATTTGATTGTTTTCGGCTGCTACAGCGAGGGAGGGTTTAAATTGATTAAAGCCAAAAAAATTGGTTATTTCGATAATATAGCATAATATAAAAAATGACAGTATGATACTGATGAGACGTTTCAATCGAGAATGCACCTACTTTGTGAAATATGAACTTTTCTTAGTATGGGCGAAAGAATCGGTTTTAGTAACAATAGAATTATTTTTTTCTCATTTCCTATCTTACCATAGTTTTGGCTTTTATGAGAATAGTATAAGGTTTAAAATAAGGCTGAGTCCTACAGGACTCAGCCTACGCTGCCCTGTTGCAAGAAAGTGCAGCCAAAAATAAACCGAATAACAATGGACGAAAAAATTTTACTAAGGGGGAATTTAGAAAACTTTAGCGAAGAAATCTACTATGAGTAAGTATCATATCACTAATTTAAGGTGAGGTGCCAATATGTATCAAATATTAATCGTGGACGATGTAAAACTGAACCGTCAACTTTTTCGGGCAGGCTTAAGCGAATTGGAATCGATTACTTTTCTTGAGGCTGCCGATGGGGTTGAGGCGCTGCAGATTATTCATGAGCAATCGGTAGATTTGATTATTCTTGATCTGATGATGCCAGGTATGGATGGGTATCAAGTGCTAACTGAGCTAAAGTCACAAGAACAATTTCGTTCTATTCCTGTCATTGTATGTTCCGCCATGGATAAAATTGATTATATTGCTCGGGCCCTTGATTTAGGTGCTTATGATTATTTTACTAAACCGCTTACTCCAGAGCAGCTTAAAGTAACTTTGCCGATGAAGGTACGTAATGCTTTAGAGTCGTATTCACAACGAACAGAATTGGTTCGTGTCCATGAAAAGATGCAGACAGACTTGATGATGGCTAGTATCTTTCAAACATCTCTTATGGCCGGATTGAAAGAATTTTTTTCCGTTACCATGTATGGTCAGTATTTGCCTTGCAATGAAATTGGTGGAGACTTATTTGACTGCGTAGAATATGACGGAAAAGTTTGGTTTATTATTGCTGAAGCGTCAGGCGACGGGGTTGTAGCAGCCATGATGTCTACGATGATAAAAAATGAGTTTACTCACTGCATTGAAGAGCATACTTCACCAAAAGATGTTTTAGGTAAACTCAATCAGGTTTTTTATAATATTGCGGCAGGAAATTATTATTTTACTGCTTTTGTCGGATTAATTGATCATCATACGCTTACTTGGTCTAATGGCGGGCACATCGATCCCTTATATTTTTCAAGAAATAATAATTCTGTACAGTTCCTTGTTCAGGAGAGCCTTACGGTGGGACAGTGTCCTGAAGCAACTTATGTGGATGATCATATGTCTTTTGATGAAGGCGATGTCGTCATGGCTTACACAAGTGGGTTACTGTCTGACCGGGTATTTGGCGGAGAACGTCACAGTGCTTATCGTGATCTAGAACGCTATTTTATGGATTATCGGCAGTTAATTACGGAGGATCATCAAGAATTTTTCAAAACGATGCTGAATCTTTTTGGCAACACGCCGAATCGGATTGCTTGTGACGATATTGCCATGATGGTAGTTCAAGGAAAAGCGTGATGCGTTAGGAAAGGGGAACAAGATGGATTTTACGTCTGTCCATTTAATTGGTTTAATTTTCATTCTTGTCATGGTAGTGGTCATTGGCATTTGGGCTACAAGCAAGGTCCGTTCTGCGGAAGATTTTACTGTCGGGGGTCGTAAGAGCGGTGCATCGCTTGTTAGTGGCACAATTGTGGGCACTATTATTGGCGGATCTTCGACAATTGGTACCGCTCAATTGGCTTTTACTGTGGGCCTTTCGGCATGGTGGTTTACGTTAGGGGCGGGCATTGCCTTGATTTTGCTAGGCCTTTTTTATGTCAAATCGCTGCGTGCTGCTGAGCTAACTACTGTGCCGGAATATATGGCTATTCATTATGGCAAGCGATCAGGTAGAATCACTAGCCTGGCTTCATCGCTTGGCATATTTTTTGCTATCGTCGCTAATATTTTATCAGCGCTGCCCCTTGTTTCTGCTATCTTTGGTTTGGACCAAGTGCCGACAACATGGCTGGTATTTATGATTATCCTATTTTACGTGTTATTCGGCGGTGTGTGGGGTACGGGATTAGTGGGGGTTTTAAAAAGCGGACTTATTTTTATTACGTTGTTTTATATTACTCTTATTAGTTGGCAACAAATGAATGGCTGGGGTGGATTGCGGGCAGTTTTTCCGCCTGAGCCTTGGTTTGATTTGTTTGGTCGAGGATTCTGGGTGGATATAGGCAGCGCTATCTCATTAATTGTGGGTACCTTGACTACACAAACTTATGTGCAAGCTGTGTATGGTGCGAAAAATAGCAAAGCAGCCAGAAAAGGCACTTTAATGGCCGCTTGTATTACTTTACCAGTGGGGCTACCTGCCGTGATGGCCGGACTTGTTATGCGGGCGAATTTTCCTAATATTGCCCCCATTGAAGCTTTGCCACGCTTTATTTTAACTTATTTACCGCCTTGGTTTGGCGGCATTGCCATTGGCACATTATTGTTAGCCTCTATTGGGTCAGCTGCAGGTCTTGTGCTTGGTGTGGGTACCATGCTATCCCAAGAAACATTGTTTTTACTCAAAAAGCGTAGTTTTAGGGCCGTCTTGTGGTTGACGCGCGGGTGTGTGCTGTTTGTGACGCTTCTTGCCACAATTGTTACTTTTGGTAATCTGAAATCGTTAGTCTTAGAGTGGAATTTCTTGTCTATGGGGCTACGTGGTGCAGGTGTATTTTTACCTTTTACCCTAGCCATATTTTATCCAGGACGATTATCTAAAAAGTGGGCATTTTATTCTATTATGGCGGGTTCATTTGTTACTCTGGGCTGGAAGTTGATTTGGCCGACGGGATTGGATCCTTTGTATGGCGGCCTGATAGCCAGCTTTATCTGTGTTTGCTGTGGACTTTTTGAAAAGTAGGCGCAGTCGATTTGATTTTATATATATTCTTCGTTTATACTTATTTACATGAGGTGATTTTTGTTGCATATCGTATTGTATCAACCGGAAATACCAGGGAATACTGGTAATATTGCTAGGTTATGTGCTGCAACAGGCTGTGATCTTCATTTAATTAGGCCACTCGGTTTTTCTACTGATGATAAACATTTAAAACGGGCAGGGTTAGATTACTGGCATCTTGTAAATATTTTCTATTATGATTCTTTTGTAGAATTGGAAGAAAAATATGCGGGCCACCGTTTTTTTCTTAATACGACCAAAGGGAATAAGCCTCATTCAGCTGTGGCGTATTGTAATGATGACTTGCTTGTTTTTGGCAGGGAAACGGCTGGATTGCCACCAGAAATTATGCAAAAATATCAGGATCATTTAATACGTATTCCTATGATTGACGAGGCACGGTCACTGAATTTATCCAATGCCGTAGCGATTGTGGCTTATGAGGCATTGCGTCAGGTGGCCTATCCCGGTTTAAGACCGCGTGTTTAAAAAGAAAGGGTGACGAGATTGGCAATTCCCCGGTTTGGTCCGGCTGGTAATCCAGAGGCTTTTTATGACAGTGGTCATAAGGCTTCAGCAGAGATGCCATTCTGGCTAAAAAATCAAGGGCTCACTGCTTATGAATATTCGGTCAGCCGTGGCGTAAATATTCGTGAGGCAACAGCAAGAAAAATTGGTTTGGCAGCGAAAGAAGCAGGAATTTCGCTTAGTTTACATGCACCTTATTACATAAATTTAGCAACAGAAGATGAGCAAATCGCTCAAAATACTTTGCGCCATATTGTAAAGACTCTTGAAGCTGCGGAATTTATGGGCGGTGATCGCGTGGTCTTTCACATGGGAAGTCCCGGTAAACAGTCGCGTGAACAGGCTATGGAGCGTGTGCTTAAGCGCTTTTCGGTTGTATTAGAAGAAGTGGAACGGTTAGGACTTTCGCATATTCATCTTGCTCCGGAGACAATGGGCAAGAAAAATCAGCTAGGTACTCTGGAGGAAGTACTGGCTGTTTGCAAGCTTGGACGCCAGTGTATTCCTGCTGTCGATTTCGGTCACCTTCATGCTGTAACATGCGGTGATTATCTGACAAAACCGGAGTTCCAAGCTGTTTTTGATCGGATTGGTGAGACATTAGGATCAGAAATTGCAGCTGCCATTCATATTCACTTTAGTAAAATTGAGTTTACTATGGGCGGGGAAAAGCGGCACTGGACCTTTGATGATCCATTTGGACCTCCATTTGAGCCTCTCATGGAGGTAATTGCTGATGGCGATCTTGCGCCCCGCGTAATTTGTGAATCAGCTGGAACGCAAGACAAAGATGCTAAAGCTATGCAAGCGTATTATACTCAATATCAGATGAATAAGCAGGCTTAACGATTGCCTGGACTTATCTTGTTCTGATCCGAAGGGCTAGCGAATAGCTGCGCTGATAGCAGCATATATTAGGAAATAGAAGTTGGAGGAAAGTACATGAGTATTCACGATCAAGCCCATGAACTCGCACGCATGTTAAATCATTGTGGCGAGTATCAAGAATTTCTAACAGCAAAAAACAGACTGGAAACGGATGACACAGCCAAAAAGATGGTCAAGGATTTTCTTGCCAAGCAAATGGCTTATGAATATGAAAAGATGGCTGGAAAGGCTTCTAATGATCAAGAGCAGCAGCTTCAGAAACTCGCCGGCGTATTAGCTGTGAACCCCGTAGCCGCCCAATTTTTACAAGCTCATATTCGCTTTCAACGGATAATGGCAGATATTTATAAAATTATAGGCGATTCAATTGCCGAGGGAATGGATATATTTGAAAAATAGGCCGAAAAATCCTAATTTTATTGATGAACTGAACAACATTCTTGTTGAGGGAATATTGTTGCTTGATGAGCCCATGACAAAACATACGACCTTTCAAATCGGTGGGCCGGCAGATTATTTTGTGATGCCTCAAACAGTGAGTGAAGTAGCTCATGTCGTACGTTTAACCCAAAAGTATGGCATTGAACTAACCATTTTTGGTAATGGCAGCAATGTACTTGTTTTAGATGGGGGCATTGATGGTCTTGTTTTGCAGTTTGGCTCAAATATGGCGAGTATTCGCGCTGAACAGGGGACCGTTATTGCCGGTGCTGGTGCCCTCCTTACGGATGTATCTCAGTTTGCTGCTGTTCAGCAACTTACAGGTCTGGAGTTTGCTGTCGGTATTCCGGGTAGTATTGGTGGTGCCGTTTTTATGAATGCGGGGGCTTATAATGGCGAAATGCAGAATGTTGTTTCAGCTGTTTCAGCTGTTTGCCCAGATGGTTCTATTTTTCGATTTACAAAAGAAGCATTGCAGTTTGGTTACCGGCAAAGTGCTTTTCAGAAAAATCACTGTATTATTTGTGATGTTGAGCTAGTTCTGTCTCTTGGCAATCGAGCAAAAATTTTTGAGCAAATGGAAGATCTTACATTGCGCAGGGAGGCAAAGCAGCCCATTGAAATGCCAAGTGCTGGGAGTACATTTAAACGCCCTGAAGGATATTTTGCCGGAACGCTTATTGAGCAAACTGGTCTTAAGGGTCTTCGCGTGGGTGGGGCGCAAGTCAGTGAAAAACATGCTGGGTTTGTTATTAACGCTGGTGGAGCTACGGCTCAGGACGTACTTAATTTAATTGCTGAGATTCAACAGCGTGTTCATTCAACGCATGATGTGATGCTTCATCCTGAAGTGCGTGTGATTGGACGAGAACTTTCATAGTAGGGGGGTATCCTCCCTCTTTTAATTGAAGGAAAATTGGAATAATTCGTCGAATAACTAATCCAAGAAAAGCAGCAGAATAGGCTATTTTGATTGGAGTGATGAACATGAAATTGACTTTTCTTGGTGCAGCAATGATGGTAACAGGATCCTCTTATTTGCTTGAAACAGAAGGTAAGAAGATACTTGTTGATTGCGGCATGTTTCAGGGTTCAAAAGCAGTTGAGTCTTTGAATCACCGGGACTTTTCTTATGAGCCAAATGAGATTGATGCCGTACTACTGACGCATGCTCATATTGATCATAGTGGTTTGTTACCACGTTTGTGTAAGGAAGGCTATCAGGGGAAAATTTATACGACGAAAGTAACGCGGGAGTTATGTGGCATTATGCTGCCTGACAGTGCTCATATTCAAGAATATGATGCTGAAATTGCCAATCGTAAAGGTAAACGTTTGGGAAAGGCAGTTGTTGTTCCTCTTTACACCGTTAAAGATGCATATCAATGTCTAGAGCATTTTGAGTCTGTAGCCTACAGGAAGGCAGTCGAAATTTTGCCAGGGCTTACGATTCAATTTCAGGATGCCGGACATATTTTGGGATCGTCCTTAATTGAAGTTTTTGTTACCGAGCAGGGGGAGACAACGAAGTTAGTCTTTTCTGGTGATATTGGTCAACCCAATCAGCCACTTTTGAATGATCCCACTTATATTGAACAAGCCGATTATATTATTACAGAGTCAACTTACGGCAATCGTCAGCATGAAGTGTATGATCGTGAGGAGCGACTCGCTGAGATCATTCGTGAGACAGTGAATCGCGGCGGCAATATTGTTATTCCTTCTTTTGCTGTGGGGCGTACGCAGACTTTGCTTTATTATTTGCATAGACTCTATAAGTCGAAGCGAATTCCTGATATTCCAGTGATTATTGATAGTCCTCTGGCCATATCAGCAACAGATATTTTTATGCATCATCAAAATGATTATGACAAAGAAGCTTATGATATGCTTGTTCATGACAAGGAGCATCCGCTAGAATTGCCTCATTTGATGTTTACTAAGACCGCTGATGAGTCGAAGGCCATTAATTTTATGCCAGGCTCAGCTATTATCATTTCGGCAAGTGGCATGGCTGATGCAGGCAGGATTCTTCATCATTTAAAACATAATTTATGGCGTAGTGAGTCAAGTATTCTCTTTGTTGGCTATCAGGCGCAGGGAAGTTTGGGTCGTCGAATTATAGAAGGGGCGAAACGCGTTAAAATTATGGGAGAAGAAGTCAGTGTCAAAGCTCAAATCTATAATTTAGATGGCTTTTCGGCTCATGCCGATCAAGGTCAGTTGTTACATTGGCTAGAGCAGTTTCATTCGAAGTTATCAGGTATATTTATTGTGCATGGTGAACTCGCTTCGTCAGAACCGTTTGCTAAACTAGTTGAAGAAAAGTTGCATTGTTCGACATATGTTCCCCGTTATGGTGACGAAATTACCCTGCGTGCTCAAACTTATACAGTTAAACCTTCTGAAATTGTTTTTGTTGAACCAGCTGTGCGTCAAGTACAGGAACTGTTCAATGAGATGGAAACGGAATATCGGGGTTACCGTCAACGTGTGGAGCGACAACTGGCTAAAGAACCTTCGCACGCTGGGGAATTTTTACATAGGTTAACTAAAATGGTGAAATTATTTAAAAAAGAAGACTAAAAGTAAATTTTTTCTTAAAATAGGCAACTTATTGACCTTTTTTGTAAACAATTAGCGTTTGTTCATTGACAGAGTGTGTTGATCAGTATAATATATTAATAAATCAATGACACTAGAAAGGATGCTTAGCAGCACAGCATCCTTTTCTCTTTTGTACTTAGGAGGTACTTATACATGAAACGGAATGATTTAAGAAATATTGCTATTATTGCCCATGTCGATCATGGTAAGACAACACTTGTTGATGCTATGTTACGGCAGAGTAATGTTTTTCGCAGCAATGAACAAGTAGCAGAGCGGGTTATGGATTCGAATGACTTGGAACGGGAACGTGGCATTACGATTCTATCGAAAAATACAGCTGTCATGTACAATGATATTAAAATTAATATTGTAGATACCCCAGGTCATGCCGATTTTGGCGGTGAAGTAGAACGGGTACTGAACATGGTTGATGGTGTATTGTTACTTGTGGATGCTTTTGAAGGTCCTATGCCTCAGACAAAATATGTTTTGCGCAAGGCTTTGGAACAGAAATTAAAACCGATTGTTGTTATTAATAAAATCGACCGTCCGGATCAACGTGTGGAAGAAGTTGTTGATGAAGTTTTAGAATTATTTATTGAGTTGGATGCCAATGATGAACAACTGGAATTCCCTGTTGTTTATGCAACGGCTCGTGATGGTATTGCTAAACTCAGTATGGAAGAAGAAAGCGACAATTTAGCACCGCTATTTAAATTGCTTGTCGAAACTATTCCTGCACCTGAAGGCGAAGTGGATGGTCCCCTACAAATGCTTGTTACGACACTTGATAATGATGAATATGTTGGCAAAGTCGCCATTGGTCGTGTCATTCGCGGTCGCATTGCGGAAGGCCAAAATGTGGCTGTGTTAAATGGCGAGGCCGAAACTCGCTCAAGAATTGGTAAGCTTTACACCTATCAGGGACTTAAACGAACGGAAGTAAAAGAAGCGGCATTAGGTGATATTGTTGCTGTAACAGGACTGGATGATATCAATATTGGTGTGACCATTGCTGATGCCGAAAATCCTGAAGCTTTGCCGACTATTAATATTGATGAACCTACTTTGGCGATGCTGTTTTCTGTAAATAACAGTCCTTTTGCGGGACGGGAAGGTCAATTTGTTACATCCCGTCATTTGCGTGATCGGTTGTTTAAAGAAGTAGAAACAAATGTAAGCCTCAAGGTTGAGGAAACAGATAGCGCTGATGCTTTTGAAGTGAAAGGACGCGGTGAACTTCATCTGGCTATTTTGATCGAAACCATGCGGCGTGAGGGTTATGAATTTCAAGTAGGCAAGCCAAGAGTAATTAATAAGACCATTAAAGGTCAATTATGCGAGCCTATGGAAGACCTCACCATTGAAGTTCCGCAAGATTTTATGGGAGCTGTCATGGAAGCTTTGGGAATGCGTAAAGCAGAGCTGACAAATATGGTTGAGCTTGCCGGTTATCTCAGAATGGAATTTATTATTCCGGCTCGCGGGTTAATTGGTTTTCGGTCGGAATTTTTGACAAAGACCAAGGGCAATGGCATTATGCATCATTTATTTCATGGTTATGCGCCTTTCAAAGGCGAGATTCCCGGAAGGAGTCGCGGTGCTTTAATTGCTTTTGAACTGGGTGAAACAACAGGCTATGGTATTTATAATTTGCAAGATCGCGGCGTCATGTTTATCGTTCCTGGGCAGGAAGTCTATGAAGGGATGATCATCGGTGAAAATACGCGTGAATCAGACATGGATGTCAATCCTTGCAAGAAAAAACATGTTTCAAACACACGTTCAAGTTCTTCTGATGAAGCTATTCGTCTGACTGCTCCACGCCTCTTGAGTTTAGAGCAGGCTTTGGAATATATTAATGACGATGAACTTGTTGAAGTGACACCAAAGAGCATTCGTTTGCGTAAATTTGTGCTCAGTCGTCAATCTCGTGGTCGTGACAGAAAAAGATCTTAAGAAAATACCATTTTTTTGAATATGTTTGCAGGAATATTATTTGTTGTGTCGAAATAACTCTCCATTGGTAGTCAGTGGGAGGCGAGTAATCATGGTCAGTTCTTTTTTTGAGCAGGTAATGAATTATATAATATCGCCAGCTGATGAGAATGAAAATCAGCTTTGCGTTCATCATAATGCTACCATGAAACTTCTTGTTATTTCACTAAATTCATTGGATCAAGCTTGCCGATATGCTGATTTGTTAAGATCCGGAGTGACGTTGATTGTTGAATATAGTGCGGTTGATAAGCAGAGTCAGCAAACGCTAAATGATTTTTTGAATGGTGTCTGTTACATTCTTCAGGGGAGTACACAAGCACTTGGTACAGATGTCATGATGTATATGCCAGAAAATGTGGAAGCTCATCGTCATATTTCGGCATCTACGCAGCCGATTCGTTCGAGTTATCCTTTTGAAAGGATAGTGCCTGCGCAACGCTTTTCTTAAATTGTTCGCACACACAATGCATTATATAGAAAAAGAAGCGTCTGTAGAGAGACGCTTCTTTTTTATTGTGTGAGTTTTATGTATAAAGGACTTCTTGTCTGCATATAATTTATTGCTAAGGAAAGTTACTTGGCAACGTTACGAGAGAAGGAGTGTCCACGATGCCCTTGCTCAAAGAAAAAACAAGCAAATTAGGTTCATTGTTCAGTTTTATGGCTGTTAGCCTATTGATTGTCTTATTTTTTCTGGCACTACCAGAATTTCTTTTGTCTACGACAGGTAGAATGTTTGTTGTGCTGTGGGCATTTGTTGCTATTTGTGTATTTCTCGCTCATGGCAGAAGAATTTCGATGCGACGGCGGCGAGTTCGTGCAAGGTTGTCAGCTGTTCATACGAAGCGCACCCATTCTACCCCAAAAAGTCTATTACGCGATTAGGCCATGGTAAAGAGAACCATGGCTTTTTAATTGCTGATTTACTGTAACTTTAAGGCGTGTTATCATTAAAAATGGAATCAATAAAAAACAGTTGCTTAGAAAGTTTACCAGTTTTATCTTAGCTATTTGTGTGAAAGGATGCTTATTATGGAAGAACAGCCAATGCCTAGCAAGGAAGTCGGAAATTTTGTTCATCTTCATGTTCATACAGAGTATAGCTTGCTTGACGGTGCAAGCCGGATTGGTGATCTTATTGCGCGTGCCAAAGAGCTGCATATGTCTGCATTAGCCATCACGGATCATGGCAATATGTATGGTTGTATGCATTTTTATAAACAAGCCATAAAAGCTCAGATTAAACCGATTATTGGTTGCGAAGTATATATTGCACCCAAGTCGCGATTTGAAAAGTCAACGCGAGAGGGAGAGGACTATTATCATTTAATTTTACTTGCTGAAAGCAATGAAGGCTATCGTAATCTCATGGAACTTGTGTCGCGGGCCAACACGGAGGGATTCTACTATAAGCCGCGTATTGATAGAGAACTTTTGCGTGAGCATAGTCAAGGGCTGATTTGTTTAAGTGCCTGTATTGCTGGTGAAATTCCGGCTCAGATTCTTAAGGATAATGTTAGGACAGCCGAAGAAATTTTGCAAGATTACTTGGATATTTTCGGACCACGCCATTTTTTTATTGAACTTCAAGATCATCATCTAAAGGAGCAGCAGATTGCTAATCGTGAGCTGATTCGCTTAGCACAGAAATATCATGTATCACTTGTTGCTACAAATGACATCCATTATGTTCAGCGCCAAGATGCGCAATGTCATGATGTATTATTATGTATTCAGACAGGGAAAATAGTAGAGGATCCCAATCGAATGAAGTTTCCGAATGACGAATTTTATTTAAAAAGCAGCCAGGAAATGACTGCTTTGTTTGCTGAATATCCCGAAGCTTTAGCAAATACAGTAAAAATTGCGGAGCGCTGTCAGGTCAATTTTGACTTCAATACCTATCATCTGCCGGAATTTTCTGTGCCTGAGGGCTATACAGCAAAATCCTATCTTGCCATGCTCTGTGAAAAAAATCTGGAACGTTGTTATCCCAAAGCAGATGACACTGTACGTAAACGGCTCAATTATGAGCTTTCTGTTATTCATAATATGGGATTTGACAGCTATTTTTTGGTTGTGTGGGATTTTGTCAACTATGCTCGTGACAGTCAAATTCCGGTGGGACCAGGTCGCGGATCGGCGGCTGGCAGTGTTGTGTCCTATTTGCTTCACATTACGACTATTGATCCACTGAAATATGGATTGCTATTCGAGCGCTTTTTAAATCCCGAGCGTGTAACGATGCCTGATATAGATATTGATTTTTGTTATGAACGGCGCAGTAAAATTGTTGAATACGTGGCGAGTCGTTATGGAACGGACAAGGTGGCACAAATTATTACATTTGGCACCATGGCAGCTAAGGCCGCTGTGCGTGATGTGGGGCGCGTACTCAACATTGCTTATGGCGAGGTCGATAGGGTAGCCAAGCTAATTCCAAATGAGCTTGGCATAACGCTGAAAAAGGCGCTATCGCAAAGTCCGGAACTCAGTGCCCTCTATCAGCAGGGCGGGCATATCAAAAAATTGCTTGATTTAGCCATGGCTGTTGAAGGTCTGCCACGTCATGCGTCTACTCATGCGGCAGGATTGGTTATTGCTCGCGAGCCGCTCACTCATTATGTGCCGCTGCAAAATTCTGCTGAGGGTTTTCTAACGACACAATATGATAAAGATCTGATAGAAGAGCTGGGTCTGTTAAAGATGGATCTTCTGGGGCTCCGAACGTTAACAGTCATTGGAGAGGCTGTCGACCTTATTCATGACCATCATGACCCTGAATTTGATATTGAAACGGTTAATCTTGCTGATGCTGCGACAGCGGAGCTATTTGCCAGCGGTGAAACAGCCGGTGTCTTTCAAATGGAATCAGCGGGGATGACTCATTTAGTGAAAGAACTTCACCCTGCTCAATTCGAAGATCTCATTCCTCTTGTAGCCTTATATCGTCCGGGACCGCTTGGCAGCGGTATGGTGACGGATTTTATTGAGGGTCGTCATGGGCGTAAAGACGTTCATTACCTGCATCCATTGCTTGAGCCGATTTTAAAGGATACGTTTGGTGTTATTCTTTATCAGGAGCAGGTTATGCAAATTGCTGCAACTTTGGCGGGATTTTCTTTGGGACAAGCCGATTTATTGCGTCGCGCGATGGGAAAAAAGAAGCATGCTGTCATACTGGCGCAGAAGGATAATTTTATTGCGGGATGTAAAAAGAATGGCTTTGATGAAAAATTTGCCATAGAAATTTTTGAGCTTATGGCACATTTTGCTGATTACGGGTTTAATAAATCTCATAGTGCCGCGTATGCCCTTGTTGCTTATGAGACAGCTTATTTAAAAGCCAATTATCCCGAAGAATTTATGGCAGCTCTATTAACGAGTGTTATGGGCACGAATGAGAAGGTCGGCCAATATATTGAAGAGTGCCATAGGCTAAATATAAAAATATTAGCGCCTGATATTAATGCGGGACAGGCAAAGTTTTCTGTCTCAGATGGTGCCATTCGCTTCGGGTTGGCAGGCGTAAAAAATGTCGGTGATGGCGCGATGATGAATATTATTGAAGCTCGTGAGAAACAGGGACCTTTTACTTCTCTCGTTGATTTTTGTAATAAAGTGGATATGCGTTTAGTCAATAAAAGGGTCATGGAAAGTCTTGTTTTGTGTGGTGCCTTTGATTCGTTTGGGTACAAACGGGCACAGCTTCTTGCTGTGATTGATCAAGCTGTTGAGATGGCGCAGCAGACGCAAAAAGACAAGTTGAGCGGACAAATCGGGCTATTTGGCGAAGAAATGATGGATAGCAGTACAGAACTTGTTATGCCGAATAAACCCGAAATGTCTCTTTTGGAGCGTTTAGCAGGTGAAAAAGAAATGATCGGGTTTTATGTGACCGGTCATCCCCTTGATCCTTATCGGGAAATATTAGGCACGTTGACATCTCTTCAAGAAATGAATGAAGGTGATCTTTCCGATGGAAAAATCATTAAGGTTGGCGGCCTTGTTGTGGGAGTTAAAAGAATTAATACGAAAAATGGCGATACCATGTGTTTTATCGATTTGGAAGACTTGACAGCCCACTCGGAAATTGTTGTTTTTCCGCGAGTTTTTGAAAAAGTCCGTTCTTTATTGTTGCTTGACTCAGCTATTATGGTTTCAGGAAAAATTAGTAGAAGTGATGAAAAAGTCAAGATTCTTGCCGGAGAAATTAAGCTCCTTAAAGAGTGTCGTCCGGAGATGCACATCAAAATTGCTGCGACTCAAGAAAATGCCGAGGTTATGGCAAAATTGAAGGATATTTTAATGCAGAGTTCTGGAACTACTATAGTTTATTTGCATTTTACAAAAAACCGTAAAATTATTAAAACAGATCAACCCTATTGGGCTGATCTGTCAGGTAATGTTGTCAGTCAGATAAGAGAGCTTTTAGGATCTCAAAGTGTATGGACTGCTTAGAAAAAAATTTATTTTTGTGGAAAAACTGTCAGTGCAACAATGGCTGCACCTTCCCTTGCATATTGTTTCGCTGTTAAGTAAACATTATCAGGTAGTGCTGCTGGCGATCCGGTGACATTCATACCGAGCTTACGGGCGATGAGCAGAGCGCGGTGCATGTGCGACGTGTTCGAAACGATAATGGCGGAGTGGAGATGTTTTTCTAACATTACTTGTTTTGAATTGGCGAGGTTTTGATAGGTATTAAAGGAGTTTTCCTCTAAATAAATGCGTTCAGGGGAGACGCCGTGTTCTATTAGAAATTGGCTCATCGCATAGGCTTCGCTTATTTCCTCATCTGTTCCCTTTGCCCCGCTAACAATAATTGTGGTTGCATAACCGTTTTGGTATAATCTAAGGGTTTCATTTAAACGTAATGCAAGTACAGCACTTGGTTTTTGACCAATTAACTTAGCGCCCAAAACAATGATGGTATCACTTGTCTGGGGTATGCTTGTCAGTCCGTCTGAAATAATTGGAAATTCGATGAAAATGATCAATAATAGCAATAATGCAAGAATAAGCTGTTTTCGAATAAATTTTCTGTGTTTCATGGAATTTCCCCCCTGTTTAAAAATTATCGCCTTTATTATAACACTGTATAGAAATGAAGAGCTAAGTTGAGGTGTTTTAATTTTTTTTATTATATATTTGAATAATTCTGGCGAAAAGAGTTGTAAATTTTCTCTTTTTTCGCTATACTAAATATGGATAGTACGTGACATTTTGCACGTACATAAATATGCAAAATACGTACCAATTTAATCAAAAATTCATTAAAATATAGAGACAAATGGGGGTGTAGCCTGAAAAAGTCTAGTAAACAAGCTTTATTTTCGAAAAATGGGCATGCGATTTTCAAATAAAAAACTGAAATGTAATAAAAAACAATTTTAATCAAGGTAGTTTGCTCATGAAATCGAATAGTTTGTGAAGAAATACACTAACTATATTGTAAGAACCAGGAATTAATGATTCTATTTTCATCGTGTTAACTGATACTGCGTTTCCCTAAATTAACATAAAAAGGATGGTGCTTAAAATGAAAGAAGTCGTAATTGTTAGTGCCGTACGTACTGCTGTAGGAAGTTTTAACGGAGGACTAGCGTCTTTTAGTG